>DATLMQ010000048.1:0-5599 GCA_035537215.1 Acidobacteriaceae bacterium | reverse complement strand
GGGCACCCAGGGACGCCGTTCCAAGCAGGGCTAGGGATCCGGGTTCGGGGGTGGGAGTGGCGGCGACGTTGTCGTTATCGACCGCTATAAAGGGAGCGTCGGTGGAGAGGACGACGGAGTTGAAGGAGCCGGAGAGAGTGGCCAGGCCCTCGCCGTTCGAGTAGCCCACGGGCAACGAGGAGAAGAAGAGGCCTACGGGGCCGGGAGTGCCGTCCAGCATGGTCTGGACGAGCAGCGGGGCGGCTTCGTTGGAGACCGCGAAGTTAAAGGACAGCGAAGAGATCACCTGAGAAAAGGAGAGGGTGAGCGGGCCTTCGAAGTCCTTTGTGCAGAGGCCCTGGATGGCCACATTCCCCGACAGGCCGCTGAAGAGGCCGTTGGAGTTGCAGACGGCCCCGCCACCGGGAGCGGCTACGGTCAGGGTAATGCCGTTGACGGTGCTGCTGACCGGGAAGACGGTTCCGGGGGAGGTGGACTCGAAGGTGAACAGCGAGTCAGCGCGGGCAGACAGGGCCGCGCAGAAAAGCACAGGAAGGGCGAGCAACATACGAAAACGCATGCAGAGGGGCTCCGGAAGCTAGATTGTTTGGGGGAGAACCCAGCCTACTACAGGACGAAAGGTTCCGGATAAAAGAATTCTCGCGAAAGGAAGTGCCAACGAACGCAAACAGGAGCCGCGAGGGCTCCTGGTTTTGCGCGAAAAACCGCCAGTCCAGCGGAGATCAGATGCGCATGGGCATAAGGATGTAGCGATAGCGGACGTCCTCGTTGGCGTCCTCGGGGCGCATCTGGCCGGCGGACTGGGCGTCCTTGAACTCGAGGCGGACTTCGCCGGTTTCGCCGATGGCGCGGAGGAACTCGATGAGGTAGGAGCTGTTGAAGCCGACGACGAGGGGGTCGTAGTTGTAAGGGGTTTCGATGATGTCTTCGGACTCGCCGGCGTCGGTGGACTGGGCGGAGAGCTTGAGCTCGTTCTGCTCGAGGCGGATCTTGATGGCGCCGGAGCGCTCGTCGGCGAACTGGGCAACGCGCTGGATGGAGGACATGAGGTCCTCGGAGCGAACGATGACGAACTTGTTGTTGTCGCGCGGGAGGACGGCCTCGTAGTTGGGGAACTGGCCGGTGAGCTTGCGGCTGGTGAGGACGCGGCCGCCGATGCGGAAGAAGAGAGTCTGGTCGTCGTCGGCGAAGTCGATGAACTCGGCGTCGGTGTTGGCGAGGAGGCCGTTGAGCTCGGCGAGGGCCTTGCGGGGAATGAGGGTCTTCTTTTCGCCGGAGATGCCCTCGAGGGTTTCGCCGGTCTTCTCGATGTGGGCGAGGCGGTGGCCGTCGGTGGCGACCATGGCCATGGACTCGGCCTTGAGGACCAGGAGGGCGCCGTTGAGGGTGTAGCGGGACTCCTCGTTGGAGATGGCGAAGATGACCTTCGCGATCATGTTCTTGAGGCTGGCGGCGTTGACGCGGAAGCTGCCGGCACCGGGAAAGAGCGGGACCTGGGGGAAGTTGGCGCGGGCCATGCCGACCATCTTGGTGTTGGAGCGGCCGGCGCGGATCTGGACCCAGTGGTTGTCCATCAGCTTGATGGAGATGTCGCCTTCGGGGAGCAGGCGGATGTAGTCGTAGAGCTTGCGGGCGGGGATGGTGCAGGCGCCGGGCTTTTTGACCTTGGCCGAGCAGCTGGTGTTGAGCGACTGGTCGAGATCGGTGGCGGTGATGGTGAGCTTGCCGTCGGTGGAGCCTTCGGTGGCGACGCTGGCTTCGAAGAGGAAGTTGGAGAGGATGGGGATGGTGGTCTTGCGCTCGACCACGGACTGGGCGGCGGTGAGTTCGCGCAAGAGCTCGGCGCGCGAAACCGTGATTTCCAGGTTGCCGGTGGGTGCTGCGGCGACGTCGGGCGTGAGGGTAGCACTGGACACGGTCGGATCTCCCTGGTGAAGCGGACTCACAGGCTTGTCGTTAGCGGGCGGCCGGCGGACGAAGGTGCGTGAGTTGGATTGATTCTAGGGTGAGCGGGGGTTTTCGTGCGAGCGCGAAGTGCTGTGCATAACAAGGGTGGTGTTGTGGGTGGTTCGTCCCGGGACAGCGGACGGCTGAGAGGGGATGAATGGGTGCGAGGAAGACTGTCTTTTCTTAGGTGAAAGAAGAGATAAGAAGAGCCGTAGCCGTCGTTGTGGGTGGAAGAGTGGATAAGGAGTCCATGTGGGCGCGGAGCACGAGGTTTCGGGGTGTCCTGGTTTCCAAAACGCGGGCTGGAGAGACGAAGGACGCGGAGAAGCGGACCGCCGCGCGGGGTTGCGACCGGAGATTTCCGGTTTCCCCACAAGGGGGCGGCGAGGGCGCTGAGAAAGGGTGTCCCCGGGTGTGCGGAATGTACGCGAAATGCAGCCTGGCGTAGGGTTTGTGCGGGCCGGGATCTCAACAGAAATGAGGGGCGGAAAGGAAATCGCGTCCGCGGGCTGCGAGGCGGCTGGGCGGGGGACGCGAGGGTGTCAACGAAAGATGGCCGCCCGGGCGATTGCCGGACGGCCTGGAGAGGAGGAGCGGGGTCGATATTCGCGCGGGGCGGGCGCCGGCAGGGCTGTCGGTGGGAGTGGAGGGCGGCCGGAGTGGCTGGCTGGGACCGGCTGGTGGGGTGGCTCGGGACGGGTTAGCGGCGGCTGAGGCCGCCCCGGCCGGGGCCACGGGAGCGACTGCCACTGTGGCGATCGCCGCTGCGATCACTGCTGCGGCTGCCGGAGGAGGAGCGCTGTTCCTCAGGGGGGATGCGGTAGCCCTCGGGGTAGAGGACGACGGCGCGGCGGGGACCTTCGCCGGAGCTGGCGGTCTGGAGGCCAGAGTCGCGGAGGAAGAGATGCAGCATGCGGCGCTCGCGGGAGCTCATCGGGGGGAAGGTGTAGGGCTGGCCGGTGTCGTCGACGCGGTCCATGGCGGCGTCGGCGAGCTGACGGAGCTGGCGGACGCGGGCGGCCTTGAAGCCTTCGGCGTCGAAGGAGATGCGGTCGTGGTCTTCGGGCTCGAGGCGAAGGATTTTGGCGGCGATGTGCTCGAGGGCACGGAGGAGTTCGCCGTCGCGCTCGACCAGGAGGCCGGCGTCGGGGCCCTTGCACTCGACGTAGATGTCGCGGCGCTCAAAGCCGTCGGGGTCGGCGGCGCCGGCACCGGCTGTGATTCTGTACTTGAGCCGGAGACCTCCAGGGGAGGTCAGGGTGCGCATCAGGGAGGCTACCTGTTCAGCCGCCTGGGCGAGGTCTTCCATTTGATCAGCGTCCTTCACGGAACCTGGGGGTAGAAACAGAGACACACGGGGGCGGATGCACGCCGCCGCAACGAACTGGAGAGAGGGCCCATATGGGCCAGAACTTCCGTTTCATCGTAAATCTGAGCCCACGTTTCAGTATCACCCATTTGTGGGGGCGATTGCATCGTCCTGCATTACAGGGTGCGATGCAGTTAACGGCGGCCCTGGATCGTCTTGGTGGAGGGGGATTTTGCGGCTGGGGCGGCGGCTGCGCGGCGGCTGGCGCGCTTGAGCTGGATCTCGCGCATCTCGCGACCGAGCGCGGTGCGGTTCATGACGAGCTGCTGGGCGATCATGATGAAGTTGCCGACGTTCCAGTAGAGCGCGAGGCCGGAGGCATAGTTCCAGGTCATGTAGCCGGAGAAGGCGGGCATCATGAAGGCCATCATGCGCTGCTGGGCGGGGTCGACGCCCGGGGACGGCGTGTAGAACTGCACCAGGAAGCTGGTGAGGACCATGAGGATGGGAAGGATGTGGTAGGGGTCCGCGGCGGAGAGGTCAGGGAGCCAGAAGAAGTGGGCGTGGCGGAGCTCGACGACCTTGGTCATCATGGTGAAGAAGGCGAACAGCAATGGGAACTGCACCAGGGTGGGGATGCAGCCGCCGAACATGGAAACGCCGTTCTTCTTCTGGAAGTCCATGATCTCGGCGTTCATCTCGGCCATTTTGGGATCGGTGGCCTTGGGGTTCTTGTAGCGGGCCTTGATCTCGTCGATCTGGGGCTGGATGCGCTGCATCTTGAGCATGCCCTTCATGCTCTGGACGCGAAGCGGAAGCAGCAGCAGGTTGATGAGGACGGTGAAGATGACGATGGCCCAGCCCCAGGAGTAGTTGTGGGCGCCGGGGTGTTTGGGGGCGATGAGCGCGTGGACGCCCTGCAGGCCGACGAAGAGGTACTTGCCGATGGGGCCCCAGAAGCCGAAGTCCAGGAGCGGCTCGAGAGAGCGGCCGCCGGGGGTCTTAACGCTGCGGAGTACCTGGAGATCTTTGGGGCCGACGAAGACCTGGGCCCGGGTGTGGCCGGAGACGTCGCCGACGGCGGCGCCCAGGATGGGCATCTGCAGGTTCTTGCCGGTGGGCAGGTTTCTGCTGCGGAGGACCTCATTGAGGTCGATCTGGTTGTGCAGCGTGACGACGCTGGCGCTCTGCGGATTGTCGGGGATGAAGGCGGCCGCGAAGTACTGGTCGCTGACGCCGGCGAAGTCGAAGGGGCCGTTGAGGGTGGAACCGCCGGAGACCTTCTTGAGGGCAAGATGCTCGTCCTTGCCGTTCTGCATGGTGTCGATCTCGGACTCGGAGGGGTTGGTGCCGTGGCCGAGATGGAGGCGAACCTTTTCGATGTCGCCGGTGCCGGAGGGCCAGGCGAGGAGCGCACGAACGGGGGCACCGTTGCGCAGCGCGACGGTGTCGACGTGGACGAGGTAATCGGGACCGAAGTTGAAGGTTTTGGAGACTTCGAGGCCATTGGCCTGGTAGCGGAAGTTGAGGGTGGCGGGGCTCTGCAGGGTGCCGGTGGCGGAGGGCACGTAGAGCGCGGTGGAGAGCGTGCGGGTGAGCGCGGGGTCGTAGGTGTAGAGGGAGAGCGGATAACCGAACTTGTCCGAGGCGGGATGGTCGACGAGGTCCAGGGGCTGACCTTCGTCATCCTTGTAGCGCTTGAGGATCCAGGAGGTGACCTGGGCGCCGCGATTGGAGAAGGTGATCCTGTAGAGCTCGTTTTCGACGACGGTGGAGGTGGCCTCGGTGGCCTGGACGGCGCTGGGCTGCGGGGTGTCGGCGGAGTCGTCGTCAGCGGCGTTGCGGCGGGCAGAGGACGCGGGCGTGTCCGCAGAGGTGGCCGCGGGCGGGACGGAGGCGGGCGGGGTGGAGGCGCTTTTAGCCGGGGGTGTCGCGGCTTCGGGCGGAGTGTGCGCGCTACGCCAGTACTGGATGCCGAAGATGACGCCGATCATGACGATGATCATGAGCAGAAAGGAGCGGTTGTCCTGGATGCCGCTGCCGCTCTGATTGGGATTACGGAACTCTGGCAAGGGTGGGGATTCCTATCGTGACGGGCCGCGCGGAAGCGCAGAGCCGGATGCTTTTATCGTACCTGACCTGACCGATGGGCCTGCAGGTTTCTTGAGCGAGCGGAGACGCAGGCCTACGGTACGGGATCGAGGCCACCGCGGCTGAACGGGTGGCAGCGGGCGAGTCTGCGCAGGGCAAGAGCGCCGCCGCGCAGCCAGCCGTGGCGCACGACGGCGGCGTAGGCGTACTCGCTGCAGGAGGGAAGAAACCTGCAGTGGGAGAGGGAGGAGG
>DATLMQ010000047.1:0-12958 GCA_035537215.1 Acidobacteriaceae bacterium | reverse complement strand
GATGAGTGGACGACCACGACGGAAGGCATCCTCCACCCCGACGTTCCGCGCCATTACATGCGCATCCGCCCGCCCGCTCCGGGTGAACCGTTCCACAACGACGCTATCCCGCCGGGCTACATTCATATCGCCAACCGCGGCCCCGGCGAGAAGTTCGACTTCGAAGCCCGCGAAGTCATCGACGGCGGCTTCCTTGAGCTTGTGCGCTACGGCGTTCGGCGTGCGGACGATCCGCTCATCGTCGACTCGCTCAAAGTGGTCGACAGGATTCTCAAGATCAACACTCCCTACGGGCCCTGCTGGCGGCGCTACAACCACGATGGCTACGGCCAGCGCAAAGATGGCGGTCCCTACCTCGGCTACGGCCAGGGCCGCGCCTGGCCCATCCTCACCGGCGAGCGCGCCCACTTCGAGCTCGCCGCCGGCCACGACGTCGCCCACCTCATCGCCTCCATCGAGCGCTTCAGCTCCTTCGGCGGCATGCTCCCCGAGCAGGTCTGGGACTACGCCGACATGCCCTCCGAGCACCTCTACTGCGGCCGCTCTGCCGGCTCCGCCCAGCCCCTCGTCTGGGCCCACGCCGAGTACCTCAAGCTCCTCCGCTCCGTCGTCGACGGCCGCGTCTTCGACCGCATCTCCGTCGTCGAAGAGCGCTACGCCGTCCCCACCGACAAGCGCTCCTTCCAGAGCCGCATGGAAATCTTCCGCACCACCCGCCCCATCTCCCAGATGGTCTCCGGCGGCACCCTCCGCATCGTCGACGCCGACCGCTTCACCGTCCTCTGGAGCACCGACGGCTGGGCCTCCACCCAGCACACCGACGCCCGCGTCATCGATCCCGCCGGCGCCTACGCCGACATCCCCGCCCCTCCCGGCGCCGTCGGCACCCTCGCCTTCACCCTCCACTGGCCCGCCCAGAACCGCTGGCTCGGCCGCAATTACGAGGTCACCATCCACGCCGAGCAGCCCGCCCAGATGCCCGCCTCCAGCAAGCCCCAAAGCTGACCCGCCCGCTCTCGTACCGCGCCTTGCCCCCTCAGCCCCTGAACCGCGCGTCCGCGGTCTACCATCAAATCACCATGGCGCGCTCCCGGTCCCTTACCGACGAACAGATGCAGGCCATCGCCCGCGCCCTTGCCGATCCGCGCCGCTTCGCCATCCTCCAGCAGATCGCCAGCCACACCGAGTGCACCCAGTGCAGCGCCCTCCACGAGCAGCAGATCCTCAGCCCGGCCACCATCTCCCATCACCTCAAGGAGCTCGCCGAGGCCGGCCTCATCGACGTCCGCCGCGAGGGCCGCACCGCCGCCCTCTCCCTCCGCCGCGAAACCTGGAACGCCTACCTCGCCGGACTCGCCCGGATCTAAACGTTCGCCTCGATAGGACTGCGCTAATCTAACATTTCGATAAATATCGAAACATTTCTGAACCCTCCCTCCTTCCTCCCACATCCATTTCGATGAACGTCGAAGACTTCGACGCAAATCTGAAAATGCAGTACGGAGGTTGGAAATGGCTAAGCTCACAGGAAAAGTTGCAGTCGTCACAGGAGCGTCCAAGGGTATCGGCGCCGGCATCGCCAAAGCGCTCGCCGCGCAGGGAGCCGCGGTCGTCGTGAACTACGCTTCGGACAAAGCCGGCGCGGACCGCGTCGTCTCCGAGATCACCGGCAAGGGCGGCAAGGCCGTCGCCGTCGGCGCCAACGTCGCCAGCACCGCGGAGATCGACAAGCTCTTCGCCGAAACCACCAAGGCCTTCGGCAAGCTCGACGTCCTCGTCAACAACGCCGGCGTCTACGCCTTTGCTCCCATCGACCAGGTCAGCGAAGAAGAGATCGATCGCATCTTCAACACCAACGTCAAGGGCCTTCTCCTCACCACCAAGGCCGCCGTCGCGCTCTTCCCGAAAGAAGGCGGAAGCGTCATCAACATCGGCTCCGTCGTCAGCGAGATCACGCCTCCCGCGTCCTCCGTCTACACCGGCACCAAGGGTGCTGTCGACGCCATCACCCGCGTGCTCGCCAAGGAGCTCGGCCCCAGGAACATCCGCGTCAACGCCGTCAACCCCGGCCTGACCATCACTGAAGGCACCCACACCGCCGGCATCGCCAACTCCGACTTCGAAGCCGACTCCGTCTCCAAGACGCCCCTCGGCCGCTCCGGCAAGCCCGAAGACATCGCCGACGTCGTCGCTTTTATCGCCTCCGAGGACGCCCGCTGGGTCACCGGCGCTCTGCTTCAGGCCGGCGGCGGTCTCCGCTAATCCCTCCCCTGCAACGCGAAGGCGGGTTCCGTCAGGAACCCGCACTCTCCCCTCATTTCCCTACAACGCTCAAGGAGAGACCCTCATGGAAATCCTGCTCACCCTGCTTCCGGTCAGCCTCATCGTCGCCCAGCATGTCATCACTGAAATCCGCGACAGCCGCGTCCACGCAGGAGATCCCTGCGTGCGCTGCGACGCCTGACCACCTAGCCGCAGGAAGTTCCCCCGGGTGCTCTCTGCATTGCGCCCCACAGGTCATAGAGGCCGGAGGATCATCCTCCGGCCTCCGTCACGTTAGCTCGCTTGCTGCGGCCCCGGCACGCTCACCATCCAGCCCACGCCGAAGCGGTCCTTCAGCATCCCGAACAGCGGCGACCAGAACGTCGGCGCCAGCGGCATCGACCGGCTGCCGCCCTCACTCAGCGCGTCATAGATCCGTCTCACCTCTGCTTCGTCTTCTGACTCCAGCGAGACCTGAAACCCTCCCAGCTTCTCCTGCGCCATGTTGGGCACCTCACACCGCGGCGCATCGCACCCCATCAGCTGAACGCCGCCCACCTGCATCGACGTATGCATCACCAGCTCCGCGGAGTCAGCCGGAATCGGCATTCCCCCGGGGGCCTCGCCATATTTCATCGACATCGTTCTCTTCGTTCCCAACGCCTTTTCATAGAACGCGAACGCTTCAGCGCACGTCCCCGGAAATACCAGGTGCAGATTCGTCTTCATCACATCGTCTCCTTCGGTAAATTGCATCTCGACTTGCCCGGCCCGTTCTTCCAAACAACTCCGGATCTGCTCTAGTTCTTCGCTGTCACATTCCCCGCCGTAACAAACGCGCCCAGCTTGTCCAGCGTCTGCTTCCATCCTTCCTTCATGCCCTTCAGGTACATCGGCGCCTGCGGCGTGGACTTCGTCACGTGCACATCCAGCACCACCTCCGTGCCGCCCTCCACCTCCTCGAAGAACACTGAGGTCCACAGCTCAAACAGCGGCTGTCCCTTCCCATCCAGCGGCGACGACGTGTAGTGAAAGCGGTACGGTGGAAAGAACTCCACAAACTTCCCCACTATCGGGTACACGGTTCCGTCCGGCGCCTGCATGTGGATCCGGATCGAGCCTCCGCTCCGCGCGTCCAGCTCGCACACTGGCGTGGTGAAGCAGGCCGGTCCCCACCACTCCCGCATCCTCTCCGGCTTGGTCCAGGCATCGAACACCATCTGCAGCGGCGCCGCGAACGTTCGCCGCATATGCAGCTCGGTCGGCGTCTCGTCCGCCTTCGGCTGGCGCGGTGGCCCCTCCGCCAGCATGAACTCCGCAAAGCGGTCGAACGCGCTGTTCCATCCGCCCATGTGCCCGTCTCGTTCGCTCTCGGTCGCAAACGGTCCCTGTGTAAAGTGCATCACGGTCTTGTCTCCCTGCTCTTCAAAGCTCACGGTAATCACGCTCTCCTTGAACGGGCTCTCCGGCAGGCCCGCACAGCTGCGCTCATCCCACTGGAATGTGTAGCGCAGCAGCTCCGGCGGCCGCACCTCCAGCACCCTTCCGCTCTGCCGCATCGTTGCGGGCTGCCCGGTTGCCGGCACCTTGCCCACCATCGTCAGCCGCCAGCGCTCGCCCTCCACCCACGTGTTCTCGAACTCCGTCACCTTGAAGCCTCGCGGACCGCGCCACTCCACTGTCCTCTCCGGCTCGGTCCAAGCCTTCCACACCAGCTCCCGCGGCGCATTGAACACCCGCGTAATCTTCAGCTCATATCCCCTCAGCGGCTCCAGCATGGTCGCGTCCATGCCGCCACCTTGCACCATCTCGCGCTCGTTGGACACATCCGCCACACTACTTCCGTTTCCCTGCATCCTTCGTCTCCTTCTTCGTTGCGTTCTTGTTCCCCGTAGCCTGTTCCGCCTGGATTCTCTGCAGGTACGCATCCAGACGGTCGAAGCTCTCTTCCCAGAAGCGCCGATACTCTTCCAGCCATCCCACCGCCTGCTTCAGCGGCTCGGCCCGCAGTCGAACCGGGCGGTACTGTGCCTGCCGCCCCCGCTCTACCAGCCCGGCGTTCTCCAGCACCCGCAGGTGCTTGGAGACCGCGGGCATGCTCATCTCGAACGGCGCCGCCAGCTCCGTCACCGAGGTCTCGCCCAGCGCCAGCCGCGCCAGGATCGCCCGCCGGGTAGGGTCCGCCAGGGCCGCAAAGGTCGAACTGATCTGATCCGCCATAGCAATTAACCTAGAGGTTACATAACCTGATAGTTAAATACACCCGTGCCCTCCGCACGTCAACTCCTCAATTTGCTCCCTCCACTCTGTCAAGAGCTCCCGGAAGATGTTGTTATAAACACGCTAAAAGCACTTAAAAGTGCACTAAAAGCACCTAATTTGCGCTAATTTTGTGCTGTTTTGACGGCGATCCCAGGCGGTCAAATTGCTGTGGAACATGCGAAAATAAGGGGGATGATCTCTGTTTCCAACGTCACCATGCGCTACGGCTCGAAGCTGCTCTTCGAGGACGTCTCCGTCACCTTCACCGACGGCCGCCGCTATGGCCTCACGGGCCCCAATGGCGCCGGTAAGTCTACCTTTATGAAGGTCTTGACCGGTGAGATCGATGCCCAGAAGGGTACCGTCGTGCGCCCCAGAAAGTTCGGCGTCCTCAAGCAAAACCAGTACGAATTCGACGCCTATCGCGTCATCGACACCGTCATCATGGGCAACAAAGGCCTTTGGGCGGCCCTTGAAGAGCGCGAACTCATCTACAACAAGCCCGAAATGACCGACGACGACGGCATCCGCCTCGGCGAACTGGAAGGAATTGTCGGCGAAGAGGACGGCTACGAGGCCGAAGCCAACGCCGCTATCCTGTTGCAAGGATTAGACATACCCGACGAGCTCCACGAACGGAAGATGTCCGAGCTACAGGGCGGACAGAAGGTTCGCGTGCTCCTCGCCCAGGCGCTCTTTGGCAATCCCGAAGCCCTCTTCCTCGACGAGCCCACCAACTACCTTGATCTGGACTCCATCCACTGGCTCGAAAACTTTCTCAACCGCTACGTGGGCACCGTAATCACTATCTCCCACGACCGGCACTTCCTGAACTCCATCTGCACCCACATCGCCGACATCGATTACGAGACGATCATCACCTACACCGGCGGCTACGACGATATGGTCCTGCAGAAAACGCAGATTCGCAGCCGTATCGAGGGCCAGAATGAGCAGCGCGAGAAGAAGATTGCTCAGCTGAACGAGTTCATCGCCCGCTTCTCGGCCGGCACACGCTCCTCGCAGGTGAATTCACGTAAGAAAGAGGTTGAGCGCCTCCAGACCACTGAACTTGCTCGCTCCAACATTCAGCGGCCCTTTATTTCCTTCAAGATGGAGCGCTCCAGCGGTAAACACGTGCTCGAAGTTGAGAGAGTCAACAAAAGCTACACGCAGCCGGACGGAACCACCGAGCACGTGATTCGCAACTTTTCCGCCTCCGTGATGCGCGGCGACAAAGTCGTCCTCATCGGCCGCAACGGCCAGGGTAAAACCACGCTGCTTAAGGCGTTACTCGCGAATGGCCCGGGCGTGGAAGAGACCGATGTCGCGATTGATTCGGGCGAGGTCAAGTGGGGCCACGAGGCTCAAATCGGCTACTTCGCACAGGACCACACTGCCTCGATTCCCAAAGGCACGACCGCTGCAGAATGGCTGCACAGCTACGATCCGAAGGCCGCCAAGGAAGACATTCGCGGCATCCTCGGCCAGATGCTTTTCCGCGGGGAAGAGGGTATGAAAAAGACCGAAGCCCTCTCCGGTGGCGAGGCCGCGCGGTTGCTCTTCTGCAAGCTCATGCTGCAGAAACCCAACATCCTTGTGCTCGACGAGCCTTCCAACCATCTGGACCTGGAAAGTATCAACGCGCTCAACCAGGCGCTCCAGAAGTACGAAGGAACGGTCTTTCTGGTCACTCATGACCAGGACCTGATTGAAGAGGTCGGCACTCGGGTCTGGCACTTCGAAGGCGGCCCCACGGATTTCCGCATCATCGATCACAAGGGCCCGTACGAAGAGTACGAGCAGCAGCTTGCGATGGCTGCCAGGTAGACCGCTCGACCCGCAACCTCAGGGTCAACGGCGGGCTCTACTTCGCTCCTTCGAGGCTTTGCCCCGGGGGCACGCACATCTCCCAGTCTGGTTTGGACAGGCATGTCCAGCCCGCGGCCCAGGAAGCCGGGGTGGTGCCGCCCTCCTGGAGCGCGAAGGGGTTCTGATCTACGGGCGTGTTCACGCGCATGGTCAGCACGAAACCGACGCGGCTCAACGTTTGACGCCCCGCTGCGTCGTTTTTGAGCAGCCGCTTGCCAGGGATCATCGTTTCTATGTCGTAGGTATCGTCTACGATGTGCAGCCGTTCCGGCCTCGGCTTCACGGGGATGATCTGGATATTCATCCAGCCTGTGTTGAACAGCAAAAGATCGTGGTGTCTGAAATACGCTGCCCCCGCCCAATACTCTGGATTCCACATGATGCCGTAGGGGTACGACGCCCCAACCGGGCGAGTCAGCATTCCCGGCTTATTGCTCCGGATCACCGGAGCGTCGCGCAGTGTGGAAATTGCACGCGCCGTGGGACTGATCCTGCTCAGCGCCAGGCCCAAGTTGAATAGCGCCACCGCCGCGGCTAGATCTCGACACAATAGAGGTGAAGTGGCGAGCCTGCGATGGAAACCCCGGCATTGATAAGACCCAGGCGCAATACAGGGCAACGATCACTGCTTGCAGCGTCGTTGCTAGATAGGTAATTGCGCGAGCGTGATCTTTCCATGCGGTTCCATACCTCGCAGTAGCTTTTGAGCTCCGCCCCTTGAGACCTGTGCAGGAAAAGGGGTGAAGCTCGTAGCCTTGCGGTTCTGGGTACAAGTGTACGGATTCTGCTTCCGTCCATAGTGGCTCAAGCCTTTGTGGCTCCCTCACAGCTTCGAGTAGACTCACCTCCATGATCACTTGTGCCACGGCCTCTGGCTGGCGTCTGGTTCAGCTTCCGAGGGACATTGAATGGCTCGAGTGATTGTGATCGGGGCCGGTGCCATGGGACTGGCCGCCGCTTTCCGGGCAGCGAAGAATGGCCATGAGGTGAATGTGCTCGAAGCCGCCCCCAGTCCCGGTGGAATGGCGGGGCACTTCGATTTTGAGGGTGTCTCGCTCGAGCGCTTCTATCATTTCGTGTGTAAGACCGATGATCCAACGTTTGCGCTGCTCGACGAGCTTGGATTAGGGGATGCGATGCGCTGGCGCCTGACCTCGATGGGTGTCTTCGCCGGAGGTAAGTTGCATCGTTGGGGCGACCCCGGGGCCCTGCTCTCCTTTCCGCATCTTTCTCCATTGCAGAAGCTGCGTTATGGTTTGTTCGCGCTGGTGTGCGTTCGTCGCAACAGCTGGCCGGCCCTGGAATATGAGTCGGCCAAGGACTGGATCATCCGGTGGTGTGGCGAAGGTGTTTACAAGCGCTTATGGCAGCCACTGTTTGACTACAAGTTCTACGAATATGCAGACAATGTCTCCGCGGCATGGATATGGACGCGTATTCGCCGGATCGGTCGATCCCGCCGAAGCATGATGCAGGAGGAGCTTGGATACATTGAGGGCGGATCCCTGACTCTTGTTAATGCACTCGTCCATTCCATTGAGGTGAACGGCGGCCGCATTCACCTGCAGGAACCGGCCGTGGAAGTGGCGACAGCAGCCGGCAGGGTCACGGGAGTTCGTACGGAGAAAAGCTTCTATCCGGCGGATCACGTTATCTCCACAGCGCCAACCCCCCTCGTGTCCACCCTGGTGCCTGCGCTTCCTCCGGAGTGGAAGCAACGGTACGACGCAATCCATAACATCGGCGTGATCTGCGTCATCTTCAAGCTGCGCCGCTCCGTGAGCCCTCATTTCTGGGTCAACGTCTCCGAGCCAGGTATTGAGATTCCCGGCGTGATTGAGTTCACGAACCTCCGCAACATTGAGGGCAACACAATCATGTATGTGCCCTATTACATGCCAGTCACAAATCGGAAGTTTTCATGGCCCGACGAGACTCTGATCGGGGAGGCATTCGATTGCCTGCAACGTATCAACCCTGAGCTTTCCCCTGAGGATATCCTCTCCACCAAGGTCGCCCGCCTTCGCTATGGTCAGCCCGTGTGTGAACCGGGCTTCGCGGCCAAGATTCCGCCAGTGCAGACGCCGATTGCCGGCCTGCAGATCGCCGATACCTGCTTCTACTACCCCGAGGACCGCGGCATCGCTGAAAGCGTTCGACTGGGCCAGCATATGGGCGAAGGGCTGGGCACTTCCTGACCCGGTCGACCTCGGCCTCTCCTGCTCGGCGTTCCAGTCGTCGGAGGTGAAAACGGTCGAGCGGGACGGTGAGGTATGCCCTGTATTGCACATCACGCGATTGGCGTGATGAAATCAACGCTTTGGCGATTATGGGGAACAGTCCTACCCTGCCGTCGCTGTTTCAACATTTGCGTTACGAGGCTCATCCCTGGCTCTGGTGTGTGCTCCTGTGGGCTGTCTCCCGTTTTACCCTGTTGGCGACCCGACTCCGCTGTCTGCAACAGACCAGATGGAGATAAAACGTCTCGGGCTGGCGGTGCAGCCGAATCGTCGCCTTGACGGGCGCTGAGGAGATGTTCGAGAGCTTCTACCTGTACCGGATCTCGAAACGCCTCGACGAGTAAGGAGCGATCGAGCAGTTGATCTTTCCAAGGCGGACTGGAAGTAAGAGCTGCTGAACGACAAAAAGATGGCAGTGGTCCTTCCTGCTTACAACGCAGCAAAGACTCTGAAGAGGACAGTCTCCGAGATTCCTCGCCGCATCTTCGGCTGAAGCGAACGGGTCTGAAAAGGCCGCCAATTTTTGAAGATCGGCCCGGAGAACGGCTCCTGGATGCTCCGGTTCCAGCGCCAGTACTTCAGTCCCCGGTATAGTGGGCGAGCAACAACCTGATCCGGCCCAACAGCATCCGGTATCTGTGAACGCCTATGAGAAAGACCTCGTGGTACCGCCTGGCGCTGGTGGGCGCAGTTGCGATCGTCCTGTTCAATACGTGGCTTGCGGCGCATTCGCTGCACACTCTTGTTAATGCGCAGTTCTGGCAGGCCCACACGCTCGATGTCATCTCGCAGAGTGAGGGCCTCTTTGCTGAGGTCCGTACAGCAGAAAGCGCCGCACGTGGTTACGTTCTCACGGGCGAGCCCAGCTTTGAGCAGCAGTATATTGAATCCGATCTTGCGATCCGGCACCGCATTGAGCGCGTCCAGCGGCTGACCGGTGACAATCCTTCGCAGCAAGTACGGCTCGCACACTTGCGCAACCGTATCGCTGCCAAGATGTCGGCCCTGCAGGCCAGCATCGCTGTCCGACGTGGTCATCCCGCCGGTGCGCTCGACCCCGAGATGCTGGGCGCCGTGGTGCAGGACACGCCGGACCGCATGGAAAGTGTCCAGTACGGCATCCGTGAAATCGAAGAGGAGGAGAGCCGGCTTCTGGCTAACCGCGTGGTCGAGGCCGCTTCAGCACAGCGTGAGGTCTGGATCACCTTCACTTTAGCCTTTGTCCTGGACTTTCTTCTGCTCATCGCTGCTTTTGAGCAACTCCTGCGAGGGGAGCGTACGAGGGAGCGTCTAGTCCAGAGCGCCAAGGAGATCGGGGCTCTCAACGCGGAGTTGACGTCGCTCAACACCGAACTCGAGAGCCGCGTGGAGCAGCGCACCCGCGAGCTGGCGGTTTCCAACCAGGAGCTCGAAGCGTTTAGCTACTCCGTCTCGCACGATCTCCGCGCACCTCTCCGCACGATCGATGGCTTTTCCCTGGCACTACAGGAAGATTTTGCCGACAAGCTCAACGACGAAGGCCGGGACTACATAACCCGCGTTCGCAATGGCGTACAGCGGATGGGATCCCTCATCGACGCGCTGCTGCAGCTTTCCCGGGTCACTCGATCGGATGTGCACCGCGAGCAGGTAGATCTGTCTCTGCTGGCCACTTTGGTTTTCCGCGAGCTGCAGGCCGCGGATCCCGGCCGCGAGGTCACCTGGATCTCCCGGCCCGGCATCATGGCTGACTGCGATCCCCGTTTGATGCGGGTCGCGTTCGAAAACTTATTGGGCAACGCCTGGAAATTCACAGCACGTACGCCGAACGCGACCATAGAGTTCGGCAGTAGCCCGGAGGAAGGCCACACCGTATACTTCATTCGGGACAACGGTGCCGGCTTTGACATGCAATATGTGGACCGCCTGTTTACCGCCTTTCAGCGTCTGCATGGAGAACGGGAGTTCAAGGGGTCAGGCATAGGCCTGGCCACCGTGTCACGGATCATTCGCCGCCACCATGGCAAGATCTGGGCTGAAGGAGAGATCGACCACGGCGCCACCTTTTTCTTCACGCTGGCCGCCTGAGACTCCGCTGCGCCTGCGCAGCAAAACTTGAGAACTCTGACGTATGAGCGAAAGCATGATTCTTCTCGTCGAAGACGATCCGGACCACGAAGCGCTGGCCATTCGCGCCCTCCGCAAGGCCAATGTCGCCAACCAGATTCTCGTGGCCCGCGACGGTGCCGAAGCCATCGAGTATATGAACGGCATCATGTCGGGCCAGAAGCAGATGCCCCAACTCGTGCTCCTTGACCTCAAGCTGCCGAAGATTGAAGGTTTGGAAGTTCTGCGCGTGATTCGCGCCTCCGATAGGACGGCTCTGCTTCCCGTTGTCGTACTCACATCGTCAGACGAAGAACGAGACATCGTCGCCAGCTATCGGCTTGGGGTCAACAGCTACATCCGCAAGCCGGTCAACTTCACTGACTTTGCTGAAGCAACCCGGCAGCTCGGGATGTACTGGCTGCTCCTAAACCAATGCCCACCGCCCCAATAACCGCGTCGCGAAAGCCCTTGCGAGTCCTCCTGATCGAGGACTACGAGGAAGATGCGCTCCTGTTGGAACGCTTTCTCGACCGTGCGGGGTACGCGGTCGATTCGCTTCGGATCCAGACCGCGGCCGAGATGTGGGATGCGCTCTCGTCCAGTCGTGGCTTCGATCTGGTCCTTGCCGACTACACCCTGCCCAGCTTCGGCGCCCGAGACGCGCTCGCCATTATCCAGCAGAGCGGCCTCGACGTTCCGTTCATCATCGTCTCGGGGACCATAGACGAGGTCTCCGCCGTGAACGCAATGCGTGCCGGGGCCCACGACTATGTTCTGAAGGGCCACCTCGAGCGGCTCCTCCCGGCTATCGAGCGCGAGCTGGCCGATGCGCACCGCCGTCGCGAACGGGTCCGCACCGAAACCGAGCTGCGCCTTGTACAGCAGCGCTTCTCGGCCACCTTCAACCAGGCCGCAGTCGGTATGGCGCATACCTCTACGACGGGCCGCTTTCAGCTGGTCAACCAACGTCTGGCGGAGATGCTCGATACCCCTGTGGAGAAGCTTCACTCGCTTCACCTCATGGACTTTCTGCTGCCGTCCGAGCGCGAGCTGGAATCTGCCGAACTCGCCACGCTCGTTGCGGGGCAACGCAACGGCTATCGAGTGGAGCGCGAGATGCTACGCACGGACGGAACGACCTTTCCAGTGCAACTTACGGTCTCCCTGCTCCATCACGATCGCGACACCGGCCCGAGCATTCTATGGGTCGTGGAAGATATCGCCGCCCGAAAGTCGGCCGAGCGCGAGACTGCCGAGCTGATGACGCGGCTGATCAACTCCGAGCGTCTGGCGGCGGCGGGCCGCATGGCGAACACGCTCGCTCATGAGATCAACAATCCGCTCGAGGCGCTCACCAATATCGTGTACCTGCTACAGACCCTTGAGCTTCCGGCCCAAGCCCAGGAGCTCGCCGGGGTGGCGTCACGCGAGCTGGAGCGCGTCGGACACATCACAAGGTCCACCCTGAGCTTCTACCGCAAGGTGCCGGGCCGCACGCTGGACCTGCACACCATGCTGGATGAGGTCATGCAGCTCTTCAGCTCGCGTGCCGCGCAGCATGCCATTCAGATCCAGACGCGTTATCGCGAGGACATCCGTACCGCCCAGTATGACCCCGCGTTGCGCCAGGTCTTCGCCAACATCATTGGAAATGCTATTGAATCGATGGAGGACATCGGCGGGCGGCTCACTGTCCGGGCCCGGCGTGCCGGCCACCACACCGTCGTCCTTCTCTCGGATACCGGCCACGGCATCGAAAAAGCCAACCTCCGGGCCATCTTCGAACCCTTTTTCACTACCAAGGGAGAGCGCGGCACAGGCCTCGGCCTCTGGGTCACACGCGGCATCGTCCAGGAGCATGGCGGGGAACTCCAGCTTCGGTCCCGCACCGCTGGCCCGTACCGCGGGACACTCATCCGCGTCCTACTCCCTGTTTCTATGGCCACACCCCGGCCCGGCGAGTCGGCCGGCGCAGAGACAAGCAGATAGCGGTTCGGCGCGGCTTGGGATCGCTCCTTTCCCAGCGCCGGTAGCTGCCGCTCTACAATTGCCTATGGCCAGCGGTAAGCCTCCTATCCAGAAGAACGTTCTCGGTCAACCTCTTGAGATCTGCGGCCGCGAGCCCCTGACCGGTTTCTATCGAGACGGCTGCTGCAAAACGGGGCCAGAGGATCTTGGTGTCCACACGGTGTGCTGCATTGTCACGGAAGCCTTTCTGGCCACCTCAGCCCGCT
>DATLMQ010000046.1:0-2201 GCA_035537215.1 Acidobacteriaceae bacterium | reverse complement strand
CCCTGGACGCCGGCGACCCGGCGGGCAGGGAAGCGGCCACCCAGTCCATGGTCGCCCTGCTCAACCGCCGCAGCTACATCCGCAACCTCGTCCGCGACGTCAATGCCGCCCTCGAATAGCTCTCTGATCGCCACGGAACCGCCTGCCACGTTACCTTCCCGGCACCCCCGTCCTCTCCCCACAGCTTCGTGAGGTAAGCATCGACTATGCGCCGCCTGTCCGTCCTGCTCTCCCTCGTTCTGATCTTCCTGTTGCCGTCAGCCCACGCCCAGAAGTCCTTCGGAACCCCCGATTGGACCGCTCCTCTCGCGCCCTTCCGCATCGCTGACAACCTCTTCTACGTCGGCAGCCGCGATCTCGCCAGCTATCTCATCACCACGCCGGCGGGCAACATCCTCATCAACGCCAGCCTCGAGTCCTCACCCGCGCTCATCCGCGCCAGCGTCGAGAAGCTCGGCTTTCACTGGGCCGACACGAAGATCCTGCTCAACGGACAGGCCCATTTCGACCACGTCGCCGGCGCCGCCCAGGTCATCCGCGAAACCCACGCCAGAAATATCGTCATGGAGTACGACGCCGACGTTATGCGCAGCGGCGGCGCCTCCGACTTCGCCCGCCAAACCGACGGCCTCACCCCTTACCCTTCCACCCCCGTCGATCGCGTCCTCCGCGACGGCGACACCGTCAGCCTCGGCGACCCCAAACACGGCGGCGTCGTCCTCACCGCACACCGCACCGGCGGCCACACCCGCGGCTGCACCACCTGGACCTTCCGTACCCACGTCCCTGGCGACGCCCCTGGAAAGCTCCGCGATGTCGTCATCCTCGGCGGCTTCGCCCCGCTCTCCGGCTACCGCCTCGTCGCCACCCCCGGCCACCCAGCCTCCTACCCCGGCATCGCCGACGACTTCACCCACACCTTCGCCACCCTCCGCGCGCTCCCCTGTGACATCTTCCTCGGCGCCCACGGCGCCTACTTCAACATGCTTCCCAAGCTCGCCCGCATGCCGCAGGAAGGCGAGCGAGTCTGGATCGACCCCACCGGCTACCAGCACACCATCGACGAGGCCCAGCGCTCCTTCGAGGCCAACCTCGCCAGGCAGCGTGCCCAGTCCGGAGCCGCTCACGGCGGTTAGCTGCTACGCCGCGAACAGCTCTTCCAGGCGCCGCACATGATGCAGGTCATGCCCCGCCATGATCTCCACCAGCGTCCACAGCCGCTCCGCACCACGCTCCGGATGGTCCACTCGTTGTCGCCTGTCTTCCTCGCTCAGAGCGGCGATGAACGCGATATTCCACGCCCGCAGCGCCTCAAACGTGGACCGCGCCGCCGCATAGGTATACGCGTTATAGCTCCGCGCCCACAGATCCTGTTCAAACAGCTGGATAACGTGGTTGCCCGCATACGCCTGCCGCAGCCGCCATCCCCACGCAATCTCGCAATCCGCCATGTGCGCCATCACCTCGCGCACGCTCCACTTGCCCGGCGCTGTCGGCGTCTTAATCTGCTCCGTCGTCAGCCGGTCCAACACCCCCGCCAGCCGGGACGGCGTCTCCGTAATCACAGCCTGGGGATCTCGCCCCGCCAGCACATCCGAATAAGGCACCACGCTCAAGCAGTTCCCTCCGCCTTCGGAAATTCGTATCCTGCCCAGGGATTGTAGCTGCCCACCCACCAGACATGGCCTTCCGGGTCGCGGCACGCGAACGCCTGGCCTCCGTACGGCGGCTGGTTCAGCTCCTGCACAATCTCTGCGCCCGCGGCCTTCACACGCTCATACATCGCGCCGCACACTTCCTCAGGCACCACCAGGCACAGCCCCACGGTTTCACGTCCGCCGGTCTCCTCCAGCCCCACCGACTGCCGCGCAAATTCACCCTCGTTCGCCGTCGATCCAAGCATCAGCATGCCCCCGCCATACGTCAGCTGCGCATGCGCCACCGTTCCCTCAGGCCCGTCATACACGGCCTGCCTTTCAAAACCGAAAACGCGCACCAGCCAGTCAATGGCTGCATGCGCGTCTCTGTACCGTACTGCTGGGATGATGCTGGATCCGGCCTGCGGCGGGCGTGTGCTCATAGCTCAGCATCATCGTCGCGCCGCCCGGAGTTGTACAGCGATTACCGTCCGCGGCGCTTGCGATTCGCGCTGCGTCCGCCCGTCGACGACGAGCTGTTCGACCGTCCCCCCGCCGAACGCT
>DATLMQ010000045.1:0-2079 GCA_035537215.1 Acidobacteriaceae bacterium | reverse complement strand
TCGCGGCCGAAGGCCGGCGGTGGATGACTTTGATAACCTCAGGTCTCAATTCCGAGCGGAGGTCCCGAATGTTCAGGAAGTTCGTCTCTGAAGAAACTCGTGGTTCGTAGTCGGTATGATCAGGCGGCTTTCTCCTCCAGAGTGACGTTGAAGCCGAGGTCGTGGAGGCGCTTGACCAGGCGTTGGGCAGCCCGTTGCTTATTTCGCCGGTCGAAGTAATCGCCGCCGAGATCGAGGTAGACGACCCCTTCGTCTTTCAGGATATGGTAAGCGGCGGTCAGGATGGAGGCCGCCACGGCGACGGCTGCCTTCTTCGATCCACGGCGACTCTTTAGGCGCAGAAACTGGGCCTGAAGGTAGGTGCCTTTACTGCGTCTCGCGGGCCATGCGGCTTGGACGAGCGTACTGCGAAGCCATCGGGCTCCCTTGCGAGTGCGTGTGTTGCGGCGCTTACCAGCGCTCTCATCCATTCGAGGGCACAGACCGGCCCAAGAGATGAGATGGCCTGCACTGGGGAAGCAGGTCATGTCCGTCCCAATTTCGGCGATCAGTACGCTGGCGACGTAGTCGCTGACTCCAGGGATGGTGCTCAGCCGCTGGATCTGGGATTGAAAGGGCTCCAGGCGCCTGGCAATCTCTGCGTCCAAGTCCGACAGCAGACGTTCCAGAGAGTCGATCTGGGACAGGAACAGACGCAACTGGAAACGGTGATGGTCGGTCACCGTGCCGCGCAGCCCCTCGATCAGCCGCTCGCGTGGCGCCTGCAGACGCCCGGTGGTTCGCGCCAGCAGTTGTTCCGGGTCGGTCTCGCCCTCGATCAGAGCGCGCAGAATCGCCCGACCGCTGACGCCGAGCAGGTGAGTGATGACGCTAGTGATCTTGAGATTGGCGTCTTCGAGCACCTTCTCGATGCGCTGCGTCGCTTGAGCCACCTGACGGGACAGCTGTTTCCGAGTCCGTGTCAGATCCCGCAACTCCTGAATGGGGCGCGGAGGTACGAAACTGCCGCGGATCAGACCGTGCGCCAGCAAATCCGCCAACCACGCGGCATCGCTGACGTCGCTCTTACGACCCGGCACGTTGCGCACCTCCATCGCATTGGCAAGGGTGAGGTCGATCTGACTTTCCAGGATGTGCCACACCGGCTTCCAGTAGACCCCTGTGGCCTCCAGGGCAGCATGGCTACAGCCCTGCTCGTGCAACCACTCCACGAGGCGCAGCAACTCGCTCGTCGTGGTCCCGAACTGCTCGATGACGGACTTGACGCGTCCACCGACCATCAGCCGCGCACAGGCCACCACCGTCTCCTTGTGCACGTCCAATCCTGCACAGCGAGCAAACAGTGTCTCCATGACTCCGCCTCCTTAAGAGGAGGCGCTGGCGTAGAGCCTTGAAGAGAGGAAAATCTCTGAGTCGTGCTCCCGGTCTTGCGACCTTGGCGACACTTCGGGGTGCTTCGACGGCTCCGGGTCCGACTTTGACACGGGCTCACACGCGCCATTGAGCCAACGACCTCAACGCCAGCGCCGCTCCTCTCCCACTCTACCCCCGTTTCATCCCTCAGGGTCGCGGCCGAAGGCCGGCGGTGGATGACTTTGATAACCTCAGGTCTCAATTCCGAGCGGAGGTCCCGAATGTTCAGGAAGTTCGTCTTTCCCCTGCTGCTCTGCCTTTCCGTGCACCTCGCCGCCGCGGAGGAGACTCCAGGGCCACTGGAGGCCGACTTCCAGGAGCTGCACAGGATTGCCAACGCTTTTCCTCCCCGCGTGGAAACCCCCGGGGAGAAGGCCAAGGCTCAAACGCTCTGGCGGTCGATCGAAGCGCGGCTCCTCGCCAAGCTCCAGGCTTCTCCCCATGACTTCGGGACCGAGTTGCAACTCGGCGACTGCTACCGGATGGGGCACAACCTCGACATCGAAGGCTCGTGGGACAAGGCCGTGGGACACCTGACCGAGGCGGCGCGGCTCGATCCCAAATCCCCGCTCCCCCCCACCCTCCTTGGCCAGCATTACGCCGGAGGAGGCAAACCCGCCGAAGCCGAGTCCCAGCTCCTGCGGGCCTTGAGCCTCAGCGGCGACA
>DATLMQ010000044.1:0-5314 GCA_035537215.1 Acidobacteriaceae bacterium | reverse complement strand
GCCGGCGTTGCGATCGAGGAGGGGGCCGCGGGCGAAGGCGATGGCTCCGTCGGTGAGGCCGGAGGCGCCGACCACGGCCGCGCGACCGAGGCTGGCGGCGTGAGTGGCGACGCGCTTGGCGAAGTCGATGTCTTTGCCGGGGAAGACGGCGGTGACCACGCCGGGAGTGCCGGTGGCGAGGGTGACGGCCTGGGCGAGGGCGAGCTCGTCGAGCAGGGCGCGACGGTCCTTGGCGGCGGCCTTGTTCTCGTCGAGGAGAGAGGCGATGCGGGAGGGGACGTCGGGGGTTCCGACGCTGAGGGAAGCGGCGGCCTCGGCGAGGATTTCGAAGTCGCGGCGGGCGGAGCGGATGGCGCGGAGGCCGCAGACGAACTCGACGCGCCAGCCATTGCGGACTTTTTCGAGGCGGCGGACGGTGATGGCGCCGATGGCGCCGGTGTTGGAGACGTGGGTGCCGCCGCAGGCGTTGAACTCGATGCCCTGCATCTGGACGATGCGGAAGGGGCCTTCGCGTTCGGGGAGCTTGCGGAGGTCGCCGCGGGCGAGCATGGCCTGGGCGAGGCCGGGTTCGACCCAGTGGGGGATGAGGGGGCGGCCTTCGGCGACGATGCGGTTGGCGGACTCTTCGACGCGGAGGAGGGCTTCGGGGCTGAGGCGGTCCATGCCGTCGGGGAGCGCGAGGTCGATGGTGGAGCTTTCCGCGCCGAGGTGGAAGGAGACGGTGCGGGCGCCGAGTTCGCGGAGGAAGACGGCGGAGAGGAGGTGCTGACCGGAGTGCTGCTGCTCGTGGTCGGTGCGGCGCGCGGCGTCGATGCGGCCGGTGACCTCGGTGCCTTCGACGAGGGGCTTGCGGACGAAGTGCCAGACCTCGCCGGCTTCATCTTCCTCCACGCGCTCGACGGGGACTTCGAGGCGGGCGCCGCTGCGGGCAATGGCGATGAGCACGCCGGTGTCCCAGGGCTGGCCTCCGCCTTCGGGGTAGAAGGCGGTGCAGTCGAGGGCGAGCTGCCAGAGCTGAGCGCTTTCGGCGGAGGTGTGGGGCTGGTTGGCGACGAGGCGAATGTCGGTCACGCGAGCGGTGAACTCAAGGTCGGCGGAGTCGTAATAGAGCCTCCTGGCGACGGCACCGGCGGCGGGCATTAGCGTGCTCCCTGGACCAGGGTGCGCAGCGCTTCGACCTCGCGGCGGCTGCCGACGGCCAGGGGTGTGCGCTGGTGGATCTGCTGCGGCTGCAGGTCGAGGATGCGGGTGGAGCCGTCGGTGGCGGCTCCGCCGGACTGCTCGGCGATCATGGCGAGCGGATTGGCTTCGTAGAGCAGGCGGAGCTTGCCCTCGGGGGCCTTCTCGGTGGGCGGGTAGAGGAAGATGCCGCCTTTGAGGAGGGTGCGATGGAAGTCGGCGACGAGGCTGCCGATGTAGCGTGCGCTGTAGGGCTTGCCGCCGAGGTTGCCGTCGAGGAGGTGCGCGATGAAGTCGCGGTAGGGCTTGGGCCAGGAGGCTTCATTGGCCTCGTTGGTGGAGTAGTAGAGGCCCTGCTCGGGCATGCGCAGGTTGTCGGCGGTGCGGATGAAATCACCGGTGCTGTCCAGGGTGAAAGAGGCGACGCCGCTGCCGGTGGTGATGACCATGACGGTGGAGGGGCCGTAGAGGACGTAGCCGGCGGCGATCTGCTGGGAGCCGGGCTGGAGCTCGGCGGCGGCGAGGTCGTTGGCGCCGCCGGAGTGCTGGATCTCGTGAACGCCGAAGATGGTGCCGACGTTGACGTTGACGTCGATGTTGCTGGAGCCGTCGAGGGGATCGAAGCTGAGCAGGAAGCGGGCGTCGGGGCGGTCGAAGGTGATGGGTTCATCGTCTTCTTCACTGACGACGGCGGCGACGCAGCCGCAGTGGCGAAGGGCGGCGGTGAAGACGTCGTTGGCGACGACATCGAGCTTCTGCTGCTGCTCGCCCTGGACGTTGGTGGCGCCGGCGGAGCCGTAGATGTCGCCGAGGCCGGCGAGGCGGATCTTGTCGGCGATCTTATGGGCGGCGAAGGCGATCTCGCGGAAGACACCGGCGAGCTCGCTGCCGTTTTGATGGTGGACGTGCTCTTCGACGGTGATGCGCGATGTCATCGTGACTCCCAGGGATCAAAGGCGACCATAGCATCCGACCAGCGGGGTCGCCAACCTCCGGGATGCGAGGAGTGGTGTACGCCTACAATCGGATATGCCCACTCGCAGACGATTTCTTCTGTCGGCCGCCGCGGCCCCTTCGCTGTCGCTCCTTGCGCAGCGTCCGCAAAGCGCCGCATCCGCCGCCGGCCCGACGACCACGGGGGAGGAGGCGTTGCCGGCGCCGCTGCTGGGGCTGGCCGACCGGCGCAAGGAGATTGTGCCGATCACGGTGGAGGAGCGGAATGCGCGCCTGGAGCGCGCACGCGAGCTGATGAAGGCGAACCGGATCGAGGCGATCGCGATCACGACGGGATCGTCGCTGCTGTACTACACGGGGGCGCGGTGGGGGCAGTCGGAGCGGCTGTTCGCGTATGTGATTCCGCGGACGGGAGCGCCGTTCCTGGTGGCTCCGAGCTTTGAGCGCGACCGCGTGGCGGAGCTGATGCCGGGGTTTCCGGCGGGGGAGACGGCGAGGAGCTACTTCTGGCAGGAGAACGAGGACCCATATGCGCTGGTGCGCAAGGGGCTGGCGGAGTGCTCGGTGAGGACGGGAACGGTGGGCATCGAGGAGCATACGCAGTTTGCGTTCAGCCATGGGATTGCGAAGGCCTGCCCGGGGCTGACGATTGCGTCCGCGACACCGGTGACGGCGGGCTGCCGCGCGATCAAGTCAGCGGCGGAGCTGGCCTGCCTGCGGCTGGCCAATGAGATTACGTTGAGCGTGTACCGGGCGGTGTATCTCTCGTGCGGGCCGGGCGACACGAATCATCGGTTTGTCGAGCTGGTGAATCGCGGGTATGAGCGGTGTGGGGTCCAGGGCGAGGCTTCGTGCAATGTGGGGACGAACTCGGGTGTGCCGCATGGCAGCCGGCAGCCACAGGTGATCCGCGAGCATGAGGTGGTGCTGATCGACGACGGATGCACGGTGGAGGGGTATACGTCGGACATCTCGCGGAGCTTTGTGTATGGGACGGCGACGGACCTGCAGCGCAGCGTGTTCGATGTGGTGCACAAGGCGCAGGCGGCGGCGCTGGCAGCGGCGAAGCCCGGGGTGGAGATGCAGGCGGTGGATGCGGCGGCGCGCAAGGTGATTGTGGATGCGGGCTACGGGCCGGGGTTCGAGTACTTCACGCATCGCGTGGGGCACGGCATCGGGCTGGATATGCACGAGTGGCCGTACCTGGTGCCGGGGAATACGCAGAAGCTGGCGGCGGGGATGGTGTTTTCCGATGAGCCCGGGGTGTATATGCGCGGGAAGTTCGGCATACGGCTGGAGGACGACATGCACATCACGGAGGATGGAGCGAAGTTGTTTACGCCGCAAAGTCCGAGTCTGCGGGCACCGTTTGCGATCCCGGAGTTTCCGGGGGCGGCGGCGGCGCGGCCGGGCCGGTAGGGATCAGCGCGGGATCACGAGCAGCTCGATGGAACTGGCGGCACCGGCCTGGTGGAAGACGGTCTCGGTAGCCTTCTGGAAGTCGGCGGGTTTGGCTTTGGCGATGTCGACGAAGACCTGGGGGTTGCGGTCGGTGAGGGGGAACCACGAGCTCTGGATCTGCACCATGATGCGGTGGCCCTTGAGGAAGGTGTGGTTGATGTCCTGCATGGTGAAGCCGAGGTCGGTGATCTGGCCGGGGACGAGAGGCTCGGGAGTCTCCCAGGAGTTGCGGAAGCGGGCGCGGAAGGGTTCGCCGCGGAGGAGCATCTGGTAGCCCGGGGGGGCGATGGCTGACGCGCCGGGGGTGTCGGGGAAGACGTCGATCAGCTTGACGACGAAGTCTGAGTCGGTGCCGGTGGAGGCGATCTTCAGGTGCGGCTTGATGGGGCCGGCGACGGTGACGTCCTCGGCGAGCGGCTCGGTCTGGAAGACGAGCACATCGGGGCGCTTGGCGGCGAAGCGCTGGTCGTCGTCCATGTAGCGCTGCGGGATGTCGACGCCGGTGGCGTAGGGAGCGTAGGGCACAGGATGCGCGGGGTCGCTGACGTACACGTCCTTGCTGGCGGTTTCCGTGGGAGCGTTCCAGCTGAGGCCGCCGTGGGGCTGGAGGAAGAGCGTCTTCGGCTGCGCGGACTTGGGGGGCCAGGCGTTGTACTTCTTCCAGACGTTGCTTCCGGTCTCGAAGGTGTAGGCCTTGGGCAGTGGCGTCCAGCTGGCGTTTTTGAGCCAGTGGGCGAAGAAAGGAGCTTCGATGTTGTCGCGGTAGAAGAGAGAGGTTTCGCTGCCGAACCGGATGTCGCCGAGTTGGGCGCCGGTGTTGCGGGACCAGCCGCCGTGGACCCAGGGACCTTCGACGAGGGTGTTCTCGGGGGCCTCGGGGCTTAGCTTGTCGAGGGTGTGAAAGACCTTGAGGGGGCCGGCGAGGTCTTCGGCATCGAACCAGCCGCCGACGGCGAGGACGGCCGCCTTGACACCGTGCAGGTGCGGTTCGAGGTTGCGGATCTTCCAGTAATCGTCGTAGGTGGTGTGGATGATCTGGTCGTGGAAGTAGGCGTTTGTGCCTCCCTCGGGCGTGTCCAGGCGGGCGAGCGTGCCCATGCGAAGGAAGTAGGCGTACATGTCCTTGGTGCCGTAGTCGAATCTGTTCTTCGGTTCCTTGGGGAGAGGGTTCTTCTGGGGACCGAAGTAGGTGGAGTAGAAGGAGTGATTGCCCTGCAGCATGAAGGCGCCGCCATGGTAGGCGTCGTCGCCCATCCAGAGGTCCACGATGGGAGCCTGGGGGCTGGCGGCCTTGATGGCGGGATGGCTGTCCACGATGCTGGCGGCGGTGTAGAAGCCGGGATAGCTGATGCCGAGGATGCCGACATTGCCGTTGTTGGCGGGCACGTTCTTCAGCAGCCACTCGACGGTGTCATACATGTCGGTGGATTCGTCGATGCCCTTGCCGTCCCTGGAGGGCGTCATCTCCATCCAGGAGCCTTCGCTCATCCAGCGGCCGCGGACGTCCTGGCAGACGAGGATGTAGCCGTCCTTGAGGAGGGTGCTGTTGCCCGTGACCTTGGGCTGCATGACGTTGTTGCCGTAGTTGCCGCAGCTGTAGGGCGTGCGTGTGACGAGGAAGGGCAAGGGGCCGGGGTCCTGGAACTGGCCGGGGAGCGGGGTGTAGACGGCGGTGTAGAGCTTGACGCCGTCGCGCATGGGAACGCGGAACTCGTGCTTG
>DATLMQ010000043.1:0-4493 GCA_035537215.1 Acidobacteriaceae bacterium | reverse complement strand
TGAGCTCCCCTCCACCCTCTCCGACGTCGAAGCCGCCGCCGCCTGGATGCAGTACGCTACGGCCTACGGTGCTCTCGTCGAGATCGCCAGGGTCGGCCCCGGCGACGTCGTCATCATCCCCGCCGCCTCCTCCTCCGTCGGTCTCGCCGCCATCCAGATCGTCCACGCGCAGGGCGGCATCGCCATCGCCGCCACCCGCACCTCCGCCAAAAAAGACCGCCTCCTCGGCCTCGGCGCCGACCACGTCATCGCCACCGCGGAAGAAGATCTCCCCGCCCGCGTCCACGAGATCACCTCCGGCAAGCTCGCCCGCGTCGTCTTCGACCCCGTCGGCGGCTCCTACGTTGAAACCCTCGCTGCGGCCACCGGCCAGGATGGCATCATCTTCCTCTACGGCGTGCTCTCCGGCCAGCCCACCGTCTATCCCATGAGCAGCTTCGGCAAGGGCGTCTCCCTGGTCAGCTACACCCTGCTCCAGATGCTGACTCCCGAGCGTCTTCCCCGCATGAAGCAGTACATCTACGACCGCCTCGCGGACGGCACCTTCCACCCGGAGGTCGACCGCACCTTCCCCCTCGATCAGGTCGTCGAGGCCTACACCCACCTCGAAAGCAATCAGCAGATCGGCAAGATCGTCATCACCCTCTAGCTCCCCAACGCCACCGGATCGCCTTCGCCAGGCCCCACCCTCCGCTGTCCTCAGCAGAAGGTGGGGCTTCGCCTTTTCCGCTCCTGCGCGACCCCACCCTCCGGGCTCGTATCTGCATCCCAATGCAGGGAATCCGCCCCTCCCCTCCTCGGGCCGGTCACAAAGGAAAGGTCGCCGCCGATGCCCCGTCTCTCACCCCTGTTTCCCCTCTGCTCTGCTGCTCTCCTTCTCTCCCTGGGCTGCAAAGCCAACAGCCCCGCGCCCTCCACCGCCGTCAATCCCGCGCCCCAGCCCGCCGTGAAGCCCGCTCCTCCCACGCCGCTCGCTCAGAAGAAAGAAGAGCTCGGCAGCAACACCACCTGGGACCCCCAGTGGGACGCTGTGATCGAAAAGGGCCTTCCGCCTGAGCTCCTCTCCGCCCAGGCCGCCCACGCCGTCCGCCCCTTCTGCCCACGTTTCGCCGAGCTTCCTGAGGCCGACAAGCGCGCCTTCTGGGCCTACACCTTCCAGGCCCTCGCCGCCGCCGAAGCCGGCCTCAACCCCACCTCTGACGTCCACCACACCGCCGCCGCCGTGAATACCATCGACCCGGTCACCCATGCGCGCTCCCACCAAGCCGGTCTGCTGCAGCTGAAGTACGAAGACGCCCAGCGCTACGGCTGCCCCTTCGACTTCGCCCACGACCGCACCCTTCCGGCCAAAGACCCCAACCGCACCATCCTCCAGCCCGAAAACAACCTCGCCTGCGGCCTCCGGATCATGGGGAACCAGATCATCACCCAGGGCAAACCCCTGGTCAGCCGCACCAGCTACTGGGCCACCCTCCAGCCCGGGACCGTCAGCTACCGCGTCTTCGCCAAACAAATGGCGAACGTCCCCTCCTCCTGCGGCCTGCACGAACATCGCCGAGGTGCTCGCCGGTGAGGCCTCGGGGTCGGTCCACCCCTTCGGGAAAAGTGACCCCCCACGTGTTAACTCCTCTGTTTTGAATACTTTGCCTGTAAGTACCTGTGTTTTGTTGAACTTGCCTTGTTCTTGCACCTAAGTCCTGGCCTAAGTCCAATGTTGTGAAGACTTTGTACAATTTACGGGGGGGGTAGGGGGGATACCTGTCCCGTTAGCATAAAAAGCATGAAGGTCCACACCGAATACCTCACCATCAAAACCGACTCTCAATACGAGATGGTTCACCTCACCCCGCAGATCGAAGCCATCGTCCGCAAGTCCGGCGTCGAGGACGGCCTTTGCTTCGTCTCCCCGATGCACATCACCGCGGCCATCTACGTGAACGACAACGAGAGCGGCCTGATCGAGGACATCTCTAAGTGGCTGGAGAAACTAGCCCCCCGCTGGCCCGGCTACAAGCACCACCAGACCGGCGAAGACAACGCCGATGCCCACCTGAAAGCGCTCCTCCTGCACCACGAAACCACACTCCCCGTCACCGATGGCAAGCTCGACCTGGGCACCTGGCAACGCATTTTTTATGCGGAGTTCGACGGCCAGCGTTCCAAGCGCATCATCGTCAAGGTCATGGGCAAAGCCAGAGACGAGTAAGCGAATCGAACGCGTTCTACGCGTTGACGATCTCGGCCTCAAGGCTCTGCTTCTCCGCCAGCTCGCTGTAATAACCGCCGCGAGCCAGCAGTTCGTCATGTGTCCCGAGCTCCGCGATCCGCCCGTCGACGAGCACCGCGATGCGGTCCGCGCTGCGAGCAGTCGAGACCCGGTGCGCGATCAGGATCGTCGTCCGCCCCTGCATCGCCTCGCGCAGCCCGCTGAGGATCTGCTCCTCGGTGTACGTGTCCACGCTCGCCAGCGCATCGTCGAGGATCAGGATCCGCGGATCGCGCAGGAGCGCGCGCGCAATCGCCGTGCGCTGCTTCTGCCCTCCCGAAAGCGTCATCCCGCGCTCCCCGACGACGGTCTGAAAGCCGCGCGGGAACTCCAGGATTTCGTTCCCGATGTGTGCCGTTCGCGCGGCCCGCAGGACGGCCTCATCGGTCGTGTCCGGGACGCCGAAGGCGACGTTCTCACGGATGGTCTCGGAGAACAGGAACGTCTCCTGCGGCACAAACCCGATGGCTCGCCGCAGGGTCTCCAGCGGGTACTCGCGGATGGGCCGGCCATCGATCAGCACCATCCCCGGGTCGGCCTCCTGCAGGCGCGGGATCAGGGACACCAGCGTCGACTTGCCCGAGCCCGTCGGTCCGGTGATCGCCAGGCTGGAGCCCGCCGGAATCGCCAGGGAGAGATCATGCAGCACCTGCCCGCCGGTCGGATACGCGAAGCTCAGGCCGCGGAACTCCACACTGCCTGCGATCGGCGCAGCCTTGAGCTCCGGCAGAGCGGCAGCGTCGTCGATGGCCGCCTTCTCCGTCATGAGCTGGTGAATGCGCGTCACGCTCGCCGCTCCGCGCTGCACCAGGTTCGTTACCCATCCAATCGCAATCATGGGCCATGTCAGCTGCACCATGTAGACGTTGTAGCTGGTGAACTCCCCCACCGTCATGCGGTGCGCCACCACCTCGCGCCCACCGACCAGAAGCGTGATCATCAGGGATACACCCAGCACGAACTCGAGCGTGGGCCACAGCATGGCCATCAGCCGCGCCAGGCGCAGGCTGCGGCGTATGTACTCGCGGTTGGACTCTTCGAAGGCCGCGATCTGCGCCTCTTCCTGGGCGAAGGCCCGGATTAGCCGAGCGCCCGAGAAATTCTCCTCCGCCTGCGCCGAGATGTCCGAGAACATCGCCTGGATGCGCTCGAAGCGGGTGTGAATCCGCGCTCCGAAGTACTGCACCAGCACCGACGCGAAGGGCAGTGGGACGAAGGCGAACATGGTCAGCCGGGGACTGATGCGCAGCATGAACGGCAGCGCCGCCGCCGTGAACACTACGGTGTTGGCCGAGTACATGATGGCCGGCCCGAGCAGCTGGCGGACGGCGTTGAGGTCATTGGTGGACCGCGCCATGATGTCGCCGGTGCGATGGCGCTGGAAGAAGCTCGGCGGCTGCGTCTCCAGGTGCGCGAACAGGTCGTTACGGATGTCGAACTCGATCTCGCGCGAGGCACCGATGATGATTTGGCGCATGAGGTACAGGAAGATCCCGGAGATCACAGCGGCGGCGAGCAGCAGAAGCGCATAGCGCTCCACCTTGCCCGCGCTAAGGCCGTGCCGCATGTCGTCAATGGCGCGGCCGATCAGCAGCGGCACCATGACTTTGGCGGAGTTGTAGATCAGCAGCGCCAGCCCGCCCCACACGAAGCTGCGCCAGTAGCGGCGAAGATACGGAAAGAGCGGACTGAGTCTGGTCAACATCGATCATCCTCTGCGCAAGCGTACGTTGAGCTCTCCATAACCGCGCTAGTGCGGGGATGTAGAGGTAGAGGGTTGGGTGGGCTGCGTCGAGGTCGAAGGCGTGCTCGAGCTAACCGGCGGAGGAGCGGCACTGCCGGCGGGCGAGGTTGCGGGTCTGGCCTCGGGCGCAGCTCCGGCCGGAGCGGGGGTTTGCGCCGGCTGTGCGCCCTCGGGAGACGGGGCAGGCTGCGTTGCTCCTGGCGCACCCGCGGGTGCCGGTGGCTTGGGCGCGGCTGCGGGGTGCGGTGGCTCGGGCCGGGTGGCGCTCTGCGACACAAGCTCAACGTCGAAGACCAGCATCGTCTTGGGCGGAATCACCGGCGGGCGGCCGAGCTCCCCATAGGCCAGCTGGTAGGGAACGAACAAGCGGCGCTTGCCGCCGACGTGCATGCCCTCAAAGCCGGTATCCCAACCGGCGATTACCTGGTGCGCCCCGTACGGGAAGCTGATCGGGTCGCCGTTCGGGTGGTCGTAGGAGGAGTC
>DATLMQ010000042.1:0-4538 GCA_035537215.1 Acidobacteriaceae bacterium | reverse complement strand
TTTCGAGTCGCGAGTTACGAGTTGCGAGTAAAAGCAGTGAGGCAAAGGGGAAGGCCGCGCTTGAGGGCGCGGCCTTCGGTGTGTAGCGAAGCGGGGCGATCAGGCCTTGGCTTCGGCGGGCTCGGGGGTGGCTGCCGGGGTGGAAGCGGCGGCGGAAGCGTTGCCGCCCTTGGCTTCGGCGCCGGGCTTGCGGATATCGATGCCGCCCTTGAAGAAGGCACCATCCTCGATGGAGATGCGGGCTGCGACGACGTCACCGGTGAGGGAGCCTTCGCTGCGGATGTCGACGCGGTCAGAGGCCTGGCAGTTGCCGCGGACCTTGCCGAGGACGACGATCTCGCGAGCCATGATGTTGGCCGCGACCTGGCCGTTGCGGCCGACGGTGACGCGGTTGCCGGGCAGATTGATGGCGCCTTCGACCTTGCCGTCGACGTAGAGCGACTCGGAGCCGGAGAGCTCGCCTTTGACGACGAGGCTCTTGCCGATGGTGGCCTGCTCGCCGGTGGCGTTGGGGGCGGCAGCGGCGGGGGTCGTACGTGCCGCCTCAAAGCCGCTTCCGCCGGTGACGGCGGGCTGAGGACGGGCTGGCTCCGGGGTTGGAGGCGTTGCATTGCCAGGCTGGTTCGGTTTCCACATACGTTTTTTCCTTTCCTCGTCAGGAGGGGTTCTCTCGCCGGTCTCAAGCCGCCCACGCTGATGTCGCGTATCACAGCTGCTGGCCCCGCGCTCAGTTCCACCATACTCCATCAGCCGGAGGGCCACCGCACGAGGATTCACAGGGGAACCGTGGGGGATTCCGGAGAGGAGCAGATGAAACGTTACGGGTTGGACGGGCGCGGACCGCTTTTGGACAGCGCCGGAGGGCGGATTACATCACCTGAAGGAACTCAGGAGACACGGGATTTTCATACTGAGAGTAGTCGCGCGTGACGACGGTGAGGCCGGAGGCGGTGACGAAGTAGTTCTTCTTGTCCTCGGCGGGATCGTAGCCGATGACGGTGCCGTCGGGGATGTGGCAGTCGCGATCGATGATGGCGTGGCGGATGCGGCAGTGCCGGCCGACGTTGACGTGGGAAAAGATGATGCTGGAGTCGATGTCGGCGTAGCTGTTGACGCGGACATCGTGGGAGAGCACGGAGTTGCGAACGACGGAGCCGGAGACGATGGAGCCGGAGCAGACGATGGAGTTGATGCCCATGCCGGTGCGGCCGGGTTCGCCGAAGACGAACTTGGCGGGCGGGTACTGGTAGGCGCGGGTGCGCATGGGCCAGGCCTTGTCGTAGAGGTTGAAGGTGGGGGCGACGGCGGCAACGTCCATGTTGGCCTCGTAGTAGGCCTCGAGGGTGCCGACGTCGCGCCAGTAGAGGGCACGCTGCTTGTTTTCGTCGACGAAGTTGTAGGCGTGCATTTTGAAGCGGCCGAGGATCTTGGGAAGGATGTCGTGGCCGAAGTCGTGGCGGGAGTCGGGATCTTCGGCATCGCGGATGAGCTCGGGGATGAGCACATCGGTGTTGAAGAGATAGATGCCCATGGAGACGTCCACCATGTCGGGGTTGAAGGGCGAACGGATGTTGGTCTCTTTCGGCTTTTCGACGAAGCCGATGACCTCGCCGTTCTTGCCGACTTCCACGACACCGAAGGCGGAGACCTGGTCGGGGGTGACGGGAAGGGTGGCGATGGTGACCTCCGCGCCGGAGTTGCAGTGGTGCTCCTTCATGAGCGCGTAGTTCATTTTGTAGATGTGGTCGCCGGAGAGGATGAGGACGTGCTGGGGCTCCTCGGAACCGATGGAGTAGATGTTCTGAAAGACAGCGTCGGCGGTGCCCTGGTACCAGGACTTGGAGACGCGCTGCATGGGGGGCAGGATCTCGATGAACTCGCCGAGCTCGCCCGCGACGACGGTTCCCCAGCCCTCGCGGATGTGACGGTTCAGGGAGAGGGCTTTGTACTGGGTGAGGATGTAGACGTGGCGCAGATCGGAGTTGATGCAGTTGGAAAGGGTGATGTCAATGATCCGGTACTGGCCGGCGAAAGGGACCGCGGGCTTGGCACGATCGCGGGTCAGGGGGAAGAGTCTTTCGCCGGCGCCTCCGGCGAGCAAAACACCGAGCGTGTCTCTCATCGTGCAGCTACCTCGTGCTATCCACTTTCGTCAGACGCAGAAAAATTCCCGTGGGACGCACGAGTCTAGCACGCGCTCCGACGAAAGTGTGTGCGCAGGGGTGGAGGATGCAGGCAGGATCTCCTGCAGGAGAGAAAGCGACTTCTGCAGAAGAGATCCTGGAAGGGGGGAAGAGTGTGCGGAACGGGTGGACTCTACGGGGTGGGGCTTTCGGGGTCCGCGGGCGGGGTGACGGTGGGGTCGTCGTCGCCTCCGCCTTCGGTGGTGATGCGGAGGGACTTGAGGAAGGTGAGATCGTTGCGGGTGAACGGACCCTGGGCGACTTCGTCGCCGGCATCGGCTTCCTTCTCCGGCTCGTCATCGACCTCGTTGAGGCCGATGGTGGCTTCCAGCATGAGGAGAACGTCGAAGCCCTGCTCGCGGATTTCGCGAACAACGCCCGCAATCTGCTCGCTTTCGGAGACCGACTCGTGAATGGCCTCGCCGAGCTTCTGGATGAGGTCTTTGACCTGTTGATTCAATGCCACCTCCCGGCCGATTAGCGGAACGCCCTGACCACGCATCGGGTATCCCCATGAGACGGGAACGGCAATTGCGGGGTGCTGCTGGCAACAGACTACGCTCACGCGGGCGCTGCGCCAAGGGGCCAAAGAGGGCCGCCGTTACACGACAGTGTGATGATCGGCCCAGGCGGATTCCAGCCGATGTGCAAGCTCTTCCACCGGTTCATTGCGCGTGCGCTGCCAGATCATGACGCCTGCGACGGCGCCACAGATTCCACCTAAGAGCCAGAAAAAATTCTTCATCGAGTTCGTTGTTCCTCTCTGCCACCGTTGGATGGCGGCTCGGGCGATTTCGTTTTGCGAGGGTGGAGAGGAATGGGAGGGGACGTACACTGGAGGCGATGGATCGAGTCCGGTTCGGTCGCGCTCTGGGGTACGGCGCTCGCCATGCGGCGAAGACGCTGCTGCAGGCGGCGGACGCGGCAGCGGCTCCGGGGAGTGCGGGGACCGAGGGCGTTTCGCAGGCTTCGGGAGCGCAGACCACAGCGGAGCGGGTGCGGGCGAGTGCGCCGGCGGCGGTGCGCAGGGTGGCCGAGGTGCGGCGAACGGCGGGGGTGGCGGGACAGCAGGCGAAGAAATCGTTCTTTGCGCCCTTGGCGCGGTTTTCCGGGGTGCTGTGGCTGCAGGTGACCGGGACGTTTTTTGCGGTGATCGCGGTGGCGATGGGGAGCGGGGCGTGGCGGCTGCGAGGGGCTCTGCATGGGGCCGGAGCGCCCGGTGACCTGCGCAAGCTGTGCGTGTTCGGCGCGGTGTTTCTGGTGTTTGCGTACTTCGCGGTGAGCAGCTTTGTGCGGGCGGAGCGGCGGTAAAAGGGTTTCGGCAGGGCGGAAGTTTCACGCCGGACCGCGTGTGCGGTGGTGGGTGGCCCGGACAGACGAGGCTGCGCGGTGGCATGCTATAGAGCATGGAATCCAAGAGCATGGAATCGACGCTGGCGCAGACCAGCACGCTTCGGCGGACGGCGCTGCACGGGACGCACCACAGCCACAAGGCACGGATGGTGGACTTCGGCGGCTGGGATATGCCGGTACAGTATCGCGGCCTGATTGAAGAGCATATGGCGGTGCGGGAGCGGGTGGGGCTGTTCGATGTGTCGCACATGGGCGACATCCAGCTGCGTGGGCCGAACTCGCTGGCCGCGGTGCAGAAGCTGCTGATGAACGATGCGAGCAAGCTGCAGACGGGGCAGGCGCACTACTCGGCAATGCTGTATCCGAACGGCACGTTTGTGGACGATGTGGTGCTCCACAAGCTGGGGGAGAACGACTATCTGATCGTGATCAACGCCGGGACGCGCGAGAAGGATGTGCAGTGGGTGCGGCAGGTGATTGGGACGATGAGCGGCGTGCACGTGATGGACGTCAGCGACTATTACACGCAGCTCGCGATCCAGGGGCCGAGGGCGAAGGACACGCTGCAGAAGCTGACCAAGGTGGACCTGACGCCGATCAAGAACTATTGGTTTACGTGGGGGCAGGTGGCGGGCTGCCACAATGTGATGATCGCGCGGACGGGGTACACGGGCGAGGACGGGTTCGAGATTTACATTCCGGCGGATGAGCCGACGAGCGCGCGGGTGTGGGGCGAGGTGCTGGAGGCGGGCGCGGAGTTCGGGATTGTGCCGTGCGGACTGGGGTCGCGGAATACGCTGCGGCTGGAGGCGGCGATGGCGCTGTATGGGCACGAGATCTCAGACACGATCAACGTGTTTGAGGCGAACCTGGGGCGGTATTGCAAGCTGGATAAGGGAACGGACTTTGTGGGACGCGAGGCGCTGCAGAAGGTGGTGGATGAGGGTGGACCGAAGCGGCGGCTGGTGGGTCTGGAGATGATCGATCGCGGGATCGGGCGGG
>DATLMQ010000041.1:0-2031 GCA_035537215.1 Acidobacteriaceae bacterium | reverse complement strand
ATGCGGAAGGCAGAGGGTGATGGGACGGAGGCGGCGGTCTCCGGGCCGGATCGGCGGGAGTTTGTGAAGCTTGCGCTGGGGACGACGCTGTGCGGCGTTGCCCTGAATGCGGCGACGCTTCGCAGGGCAGAGGGCAAGGTGATCCAGAGTGCGCCGGGCATGAAGCTGTGCGCGCAGACGGGTGCCAAGCCCACCGATGAGGAGCTGCTGTTTCTGAAGCAGATGGGGGCGGAGTATGTGAGTGTGGCCTCCACACCGGACATGCGGACGGCGGAGGCGTTCCTTGCGATCAAGAAGCGCTACGCGGACGCGGGGATCACGGTCTGGAACATAGGTAACTCGGACGTGCACAATATGCCGGAGGTGACGCTGAACCTGCCGGGGCGCGACGAGAAGATTGCGGCGTACAAGCAGTACCTGCGCAACCTGGGAGCGGCGGGGATTCATTACACGACCTATGCCCATATGGGGAACGGGATCTGGAACAGCGGACGGGCGACGATTCGCGGATCTTCGGCGCGGGAGTATGACGCGGCGAGCCCGAACAAGGTCGGGATCTGGGGCGACAAGAGGTACTACGAGCCGCTGTCGCATGGGCGGGAGTTCTCGCAAGACGAGATCTGGGCGAACTACACGTACTTCATCAAGCAGGTGGCGCCGGTGGCGGAGGAGACCGGTGTGCGGATCGGGATCCACCCGGATGATCCGCCACAGCCGATGCTGGCGGGCGTGCCGCGGTGTATCTTCTCGAGCTTTGCGGGGTACAAGCGGGCGATGGAGATTGCGAACAGCCCGAATGTGGGGATATGCCTGTGCTGCGGGTGCTGGAACGAGGGTGGGAAGGCGCTGATGGGAAAGGATCCGGCGGAGATGATCCGGTACTTCGGGCCGGAGAAGATCTGGAAGATTCACTTCCGCAACGTGAGCGCGCCGCTGCCGCACTTTGTCGAGACCTATATGGATAACGGCTACTACGACATGTACCAGATCATGAAGGCGCTCAACGACGTGAAGTTCGACGGCATCGTGATCCTGGACCATACGCCGGAGGTGGTGGGCGGGCACTACCCGGAGCAGGCGTATGGGTTTGCGTACATGAAGGCGCTGAAGAACCGGGCGATCGCGGAGGGCCGGGCCTAAGCTCGATCTGTGCCGCGGCGGGCATCTGCCGTTTGTGTGCGCTTAGTGACAGCCGCGGAGGACGGCGAACCAGAGCAGAGAGAGGCTCACTGAGCCGGCAATGCCGACGAGGAAGAGCGGCGTGCGCGAGGTGGGCTGACCGTCGCCGGGGGCGAGGGTGTTCTCGGCGGGGTTGAGCGGATTGTAGTGCACCGCGACAGAGCTGTTCTGGGGTATGGCCTTGGGGGACTGGAACTCGCCGGAGTAGAGGCGGCCGTGCGCGTAATAGTCAAAGGTGATGCGGAACTTATCCCTGGTCTGGAAGCCGAGATAGAGGGTGTTGAGGCGCGCGAACTGGTAGCGGCAGGTGGTGACGGTGGCCTGCGTCGCGATCCAGCCAAGAGGGGGTGGCGGCGTCATAGGAGGTCAGAGGCGGGGACGAGCCGGATGCCTGCCGCGGCGAAGGCCGAGTGTGTGGCCCCGACGGTGCCGGGAAGATCGACGGAGCGGGTGAGGTCTTCGACGACGATCGCCTCAAAGCCGAGACGCGATGCGGCGAGGGCGGAGAAGCCGACGCAGAAGTCAAAGGCGAGTCCGGTGAAGAAGAGGCGGTTGAGCCCGCGCTCGCGCAGGTAGCCGGCGAGGCCGGTGGGCGTGACGCCATCGTTTTCGGTGAAGGCGGAGTAGCTGTCGATGCCGGGGCGGAAGCCTTTGCGGAGGAGGAGCTCGGCGTGGGGGAGGTCGAGGCCGGGGTGGATCTCGGCGCCGGGCGTGCCCTGGATGCAGTGGTCGGGCCAGAGGTGCTGGGTGCCGTAGGGTGCCTCGACGGTGTCGGCGAAGGGCTGCTTGCCGGGGTGGGTGGAGGCGAAGGAGATGTGGCTGCGGGGGTGCCAGTCCTGGGTGAGGACGACG
>DATLMQ010000040.1:0-2214 GCA_035537215.1 Acidobacteriaceae bacterium | reverse complement strand
ATCACGCCCGCCCGCGTCGTTCACTGTGGCCAGGGCGTCACCGTCTGCAATGGCCATGAACCCTTCAGCCTCGCCGAGCTCGCCGCCGGTGCCGTCCAGCTCCCCATCGACGACAGCCAATCCCACGAGTTCCTCCTCGCCAACGACACCGGGGCCACCGTCCGCACCCTTCAGCTTCTTTTCGTCGGCCATCTCGCCCACAACGCCGACCTCAGCTGTGCCCTCGAAGGCAAAGATCTCTTCCGCTCCTGCATGGTCGCCGGTGACGCCGACTCCGGCGATGGCACCGCCGCCCTGCGCGGCTCCATCGCACCACCCGCCGAGTTCACCTTCCTCGCCTCCGTCTCCTCCTCCGGCATCCCCGAAGGCGCCTGGTTCACCATCAAGGTCACTGGCTTCGCCCACGGTGGTCAAGACCGCGGCTACCTCACAGGCAACCTCAGCGCCGGCTCCGGAGATCCCGGCGGCACAGGAGGTTCCGGCGGCACGGGCGGCACGGGTGGCACGGGTGGCACGGGTGGCACGGGTGGCACCGGCGGCACAGGCGGCACAGGCGGCACAGGCGACGGCGGCGGCAGCCCCTTCAAGCTCTCCATCCCCTCGCTTCTGCTCACACCCGCAGCCGCCCTCCGCTCCTTCGAATCGATCTTTCGTCCCTAGGACACACCGCGGAGCAGCAAGAGCCTAAGGACGACAACGGGGTGCCCCTCGGGGCGCCCCTGCAGGTTTAACATCCCCGGTCACGCTCCCTCCGGAGCTCCAGCCCCCTCCCGCATCCGCCATAAAACAAGTCCAAAGCCCCTGTACACCTCAGGACATCCCCGCATCTCACTTCCGGGGCCCAAGGGGCAGACGCCGGCCAATCGGCTCCCACCCGGACCCGAAAGAAGAGGAGTCCCCATGATCGATACCACCACCGAAGAAAGCCTCACCACTGCGGATATCGCGAACTCCCAGCGTCCCACCCAGATCAACAACGCCGCTGTCTCCGCCACCGATCGCGATCCCGGCTTCCCGGACATCCGTCCCGAGCCCGTCGCTCCCGCGGCGAACACCAATACCGCTGCCGGCACTTCCAACCTCAGCGGCAACCAGCCCGGCAGCCATCCCGCTCTCTTCCCCGAAGCCGAGCTGCGCGATCTTCGCGGCCGTTGGGACCAGGCCCAGAGCTCCTTCGTCGACGAGCCTCGCCAGGCCGTCCAGCAAGCCGACGCCCTCGTCGCCGCCACCGTCAAGCGCATCGCCGAGCAATTCGCCGACGAGCGCGCCCAACTCGAGCAGCAGTGGGACCGCGGCGACAACGTCTCCACCGAAGACCTCCGCCAAGCTCTTAAGCGCTACCGTTCCTTCTTCGACCGCCTGCTCAGCTTCTAACCTCCGCACGCAGCCGCCGCCGCCTCAGTGGGCCGTGAGATCTCGCGGCCCACTCCGCCTCTCGGCTACCGCGACCCGCCCCGCGGCAGCGACGCTCCCCGTGATCCGCTCGAGCCGGGCCTCACCGGCCGCGTCGACGAGCGCCGATCCTCCACATCGCGATTCCTCTGCACCGCGGCGCCCTCGCTGCTGTTGTGCTGTTTCCCCTCAGCCTGCACGTCCTTGCTCTTCTTTTTGCTCTTCTTCTCGTCGCTCATGGCGCCCTCCGCGCTTCTACTTTGTCCGATGTCCCCTTCCCACAGCTGGGTGGCCTTCGTGCTCCTCCGCAGCGGTGATCTCCGCCAATCCAGACAGCTTCTGCGAAATATCGCCCCGCGCCAGCACAACCAGAATTCTGTTCCTCCACTCTGATTCGCTGGACCGGTACGGGTTAACCGTCCGCCATCCTCTGAAGCGGCGAGGGCAGGGAATCCGCGGACTCTCCCTCCCTTGCCGTTCTCCTGCCTGCTTCTCGACGCTCTTCCGCGGCGTCCCGGAGCTCACCGTGGCAACTCTTCCCAGGCCGATGCCACGCACCTCGCTTCATTCCGCATCGAAAATCATGGAGGGACACAGCTCGATGGATCCCAAAGTCATTACCGCCATCATCATTGTCGTCGTGGCCGCGCTCGTCGTGGCCGCGCTCGTTATGGCTCGTCGTAAGCAGCGCACCGCTCACATCAAGGAGCACTTCGGTCCCGAGTACGATCGCGCGCTCACCGAGCACGGCGACCCCGCCCGCGCCGAAGCCGTCCTCGCGGAACGCGAAGCCCGCGTGCAGAAGTTCACCATCCGCGCGCT
>DATLMQ010000039.1:0-3308 GCA_035537215.1 Acidobacteriaceae bacterium | reverse complement strand
AGCACGCTCCGAATCCAGCCCTGACTCTTGCCCCCGGAGGAGCCGCGGCCGCTTTCCTTAAGCGCTGTGTGTAATTCAAGCGCTGACATTCGCAGGGCCGGCATCAAGCCAAACACAATCCCCGTCAGCACGGCAACCAGGAGGGTAAACCCGAGTGCTCCGGCATCAACTCGCACCTGTCCGAGCAGCGGAATGCTGGCATCCAGTTGCGCCAGCAGTCGGGTTCCGCCCACGGCGAGCAGCAGGCCCAGCGCCGCGCCGCCGCACGATAGCACCAGGCTTTCGGTCAACATCTGCCGAATCAGCCTCCGCCGGCCGGCTCCCAGCGCGGCCCGGATGGCGATCTCTTTCTCGCGTGTCGCCGCACGTGCGAGGAGTAAATTAGAGAGGTTCGCGCACACGATCAGCATCACCAAAGCCACAGCGCAGGAGAGCACAAACATGGCCGGCTTGAGATGTCCGCTGACGTGCTCCCGCAACGCACTGACCTTCGGGCGAAATACGTTTCGCTGCGGATAGTCGCGGTTGCTCCGCTCGGCGAGCACGGTCATCTCCGTCTGCGCAACGTTGAGCGTCGCGCCGGGCTTCAAGCGACCGATGAGGGCCAGCGTGTTGCCCTGGCGATTTGTTTCCTCGCTCAACGGGAATGGCCGGTACAAATCAATGCGGCTCCCCGGAGCGAAGACCGCCGCGAAGTCAAAGGACGCCGGTAAGACCCCGACGACGGTGACGGGTCTGTCGTTGATCGTGAGCGCGCGGCCGACGATACCAAGGTCGGAAGCAAACCGTCTCTCCCAAAGCCGGTGGCTGAGCAGCACGGCCGGCGGCCCGTTGAATTTGCATTCTTCGGCGGTAAACAGTCTTCCCACTTGGGGCTGCACGCCGAGCAATTGGAAGAAATTCTCTGAGACGGGGACGCCGGTCAAGCGTTCCGGCTCGCCGCTGCCGGTGAGCTTGTTGTCGCCAACGCCGTAGAAGGCAAAATACCCCGCCACATCCGAGAGCGATTGGCTCTGTGCTTGCAAATCCTGAAGATGAGCCACCTGCACGGTGGCACCGGAGAGGCCATCCCCGGTGTTCTCGATCCACGCGATGCGCTCGGGCTCCATAAAGGGCAACGGTCGTAGGAGAAGAGCGTTCACCACGCTGAAAACGGTCGAGCTTGCGCCAACGCCAAGACCGATGATGAGAACAGCGAACGTCGCCAATCCGGCGTCACGCCGAAGCGTACGGAAGCTAAAACGGACATCTTGCACCATTGTCTCCAACAACGGCAGCCCTCGACTTGCCCGGTGCAGATCCTTGGCCGCTTCGATCCCGCCGAGACTGATCAGCGCTCTACGGCGAGCTTCTGCGGCGGACATGCCCTGTTTGAGGTAGTCCTCAACAGCCATCTCAAGGTGCGCGGAGAGTTCCGCATCCAGGTCTTGATCTAATTCCCGTTGGCGGAAGAATGAGTGGATGCGTGCGAGCAGACTCCTAATTGAGATCATGAGTTTGAGTCCTCCGACGCCAAAGTGAGCACCCGTCCCATCACCTCTACCAGCCGCTGCCAATAGGCAGCATCGGCGGCGAGTTGTTTGGCCCCCCGCTTAGTAATGGAGTAGAACTTGGCTTTCCGGTTGTTCTCGGACGTGCCCCACGCGGCGGAGATCCAGCCGCGTTGTTGTAAGCGGACGAGCGAGGCGTAGATGGTTCCCTGGTTCAACAGCACCTGATTACCGCTAATCTGCTCGATGCGTCTGGCAATGCCGTAGCCGTGGTGGGGACCCATGGTGGCGAGGGTTTGCAGAACCATCACATCCAGAGTGCCCTGGAGTAGATCAAGCTTATCGGTTGCCATCGCAGCTCCTCCTGTGTCGTTACCACACAAGTATGACACACCTCGTGTGGCAATACCACAGATGTTATTATTTGGATGATACTCCGCTTGGGTGAACCTAGGTAAGGAGGTTCTGGTGCAAACTGTGATGCGGTGATAATCGAGGCGACGCACCCGAAGATGGCCATCCTAGTAAGGGAGGCGGCCCTCTACAGCCGAGAGATGTTGCTGAGGAAAGGAGGGGAATTCCGCTAGCGTCCAGCCGTACTTGGCCGTCTCATAGGGATGACGTCTAGTGGTCGCGTTATCGACGGCGCGTCGAGGAGGCTCCATAGGGCAATTATCAACCTCGTCCATTACTTCTTCCCGCCTTTTTTCTTCCCGGCCTTTGAATCCGTCTCGGCTTTAGCTTTGAGTAGCCTGCCTGCCGGCTTCTCCGTGAACGTCTCGACTTCACCTCGGTAAACACGCAACCTTACGCCGACCGTCACACTCCTTTATCGTCCACACCGTCTCGCCTTTCAATGACGATTGTCACGCCGGTTTCCGTCTCGCTCTCAAAGCGAATACGGTGCGTTCGCTTGTTGACCTTGATCTTGCGGGGCACGCCGCCGAAGGTTTCTGCGAGCCGCTCTAGCGAGCGTTCGCGCTCTTCCTTTTCGGTGCGCTCGCTCGCCTCGTAGTCGGTGAACATCTTGTCCAGATCGCTCATTTCTTCCCGCCTTTCTTATTCACCAGATAAAAGACCTCGGAGCGGAGTGGCGCGTCCGTCCGGTGGACGTCAACGGGGCAGACTGCCGGCGAGTCGTTGAAGCAACAGCGGAGTGAATCGTTGATGTGCGGACCATTTGTTTGAACCCAGCAGAAAGATTTTCGTCATCGGTATGATTATACGTCACCGCAAAGAACCGTTCAGTTGGATACGGAGAAGTTGTGCCCCCAGCATGGATAGCACCACCTGACATTACTATGACGCAGCGGCATCACTGTTGTAAGGCGTCGGTCGCCTCGCGCACCGGTTCAAACTCCAGAAGCGGGTCCTGCACACACTCTCGCCAACGCTCGCGATGACCCTCCCGGCGGAGGCGGAAATAGACTACTTCGCGCCTCGACGCGGAGACGTTCCCACCTATGTTATGGCCAAGCAGGTAATGTGCGAGCAGAAGGTCGCCGGCCTGCCCCTTTACCTGATGTGGTTCGGGCAGATCGATCGGTGGGTAGGGGGCAGACGAGCTGAGCGCGTCGGGCCCATGCTCGCGGAAGTAGCCGGCCGCGCTCAGGTGCGAGCCCGGCCAGACCCACACATTCCCCATCCACTCGGACATCTGGTCGGTGAGGAAGATGCCGGCCAGCAACGTGAATGTCCCGGGGCGCCCGCTCGGTTCCGGCGGCGCCAGTCCGTCGATATGTGGCCCGCCCGGGTGGTGGTCGTAAGGCGGGATGTTGAGCGCTAGCTGGACCTGTTCGGGAGCTTCGAACCTCCCCG
>DATLMQ010000038.1:0-7050 GCA_035537215.1 Acidobacteriaceae bacterium | reverse complement strand
TCTTCGGCGGGTTCTCCGCATACTGGATCGTCCCGTCCGGCCGGATCGTGAACCAGTCCGCGTGCTCCTTCACCCAGGGATGGTCGGGCGAGCATTGAAACGCGATGTCCAGCGCAATCTCCATCCCGTGCGCCTTCGTCGCTTCCACCAGGCCGGCGAAGTCCTCAAGGCTCCCGAGCTCCCGGTGCACGGCCGTGTGCCCGCCCTCCAGCCCTCCGATCGCCCACGGGCTGCCCACATCCCCCGGCTCTGCCGTTACCGAGTTGTTCCGGCCCTTCCGGTACTGCACCCCGATCGGGTGGATCGGTGGAAGATACACCACATCGAACCCCATCGCGGCAATCTCCGGCAGCCGCTTCTCCACGTCACGGAAGGTCCCATGCTGCCCCGGAACCTCGGAGGCCGAGCGTGGGAACAGCTCATACCAGCTCGAAAACCGTGCCCGTTCGCGGTCCACCCACAGCGGCAACTCGCGGTCCAGCGGCGTCGCAAAGCTCAGGTCCGGATACGTCTCTATCAGCGCCGTCAGCTCCGGCGTCAGCGGCGACTCGTACCACGGCAGGCTCTGGTCCGCGAGCTCCCGCAGCTTGCCCGCGGCGTCGGTCAGCGTCTTCGCGTCCCCGCCCTTGGCCCGGCCCGCGGCCTCCTCCACCAGCTTCGCTCCCATTCGCAGCGCCAGCGGAATATCCTGCGGCTCCACCTGCTGAGTCGGTTCGTGCGGGTCCGGCTGTGCCGCCAGCCGCTTGCCCAGATCATGTACCCACGTATCGAAGTGGTCCACCCAGGCCTCGATGCTGAACACCCAGTCGCCCACTCGGTCCACCACGAACTCCGCCTCCCACAGGTCGTTCGTCAGCGGCTCGAACCGCGCATACTGCCACTTCCGCTGTGAGCTGTGCCGGTACAGCAGCCGTCCTGCCACATGGTCGTGCCCATCGCTGAAGATCGCAGCCGTCACCCTGACCCTGTCACCCAGGACGCGTTTGGCCGGGTACCTTCCTCCACTCACCTCCGGCTGTATCTCTTCGATAACGACGCGCCGGCGCCCTTCACTCGGTTTCATCTCTACGGCCTCCGCCCTGGAGCTAATAACTCCTGCGGTTTGAAGTCTATCCCGCACATCGGAAGCCAACACGGCCCCCGTGCATCCAACAGTGGAGAGCATGGCATCGCAGCCGGTCGCACCGCAATCCTCTCGGCTACAGCGATGCGCGGGCGAACAGTGCGGTTGTCAAAACGCCGGCCGAAACTGAACGGAGGCCCATTGTCCGCCACGGTGCGCAACCCAAAACAAACGCCGCTGCATGGCTCCCGCATCGAGGACTATGCCGTCATCGGCGACCTCGAGACCGCCGCTCTGGTCAGCCGTGAAGGCTCCATGGACTGGCTCTGCTGGCCCACCTTCTCCTCCAGCGCCTGCTTCGCCGCCCTTCTGGGCACCGTCGACCATGGCTTCTGGCGCATCCGCCCCAGGGACGATATCCGGTCCATCCAGCGGCGCTACCGGCCCGGCACCCTGATCCTCGAAACCACCTTCATCACCCCCGAGGGCGAGGTCTGCCTCATCGACTTCATGCCCCCGCGCGGCACCAACTCCGATGTTGTCCGGATCGTCCGCGGCGTGCGGGGCAGCGTCATCATGCGTATGGACCTCGCCCTCCGCTTCGACTACGGCCTCACCATCCCCTGGGTCACCGCCTCCGACGGAGATCTGCGCGCCGTCGCCGGTCCCAACATGACCGTGCTCCGCACCGAGTCCTCGCATGGCGCGCCCCCCACGCTTCGCGGCGAAGCCATGACGACCGTCAGCGAATTCACGGTCCCCCCGGGCGAAGAGACGCGCTTCGTCCTCACCTACGCCGGCTCCACCGAGCCCGTCCCTCCCCCCATCGAGGTCGGCACCGCTCTCGAAGAAACCACCAGCTTCTGGACCGACTGGATCGGCCGCTCCGCATACCAAGGCGACTACGTCGAAGCCGTGGACCGCAGCCTGCTCACCCTCAAGGCCATGACCTACCATCCCACCGGCGGCATCGTCGCCGCCGTCACCGCCGGCTTGCCCGAATCCATCGGCGGCGAGCGCAACTGGGACTATCGCTACTGCTGGCTTCGCGACACCGCCTTCACCCTCCTCGTGCTCATGCGCGCCGGCTATACCGACGAGGCCGTACGCTGGCGCCTCTGGCTGCTCCGTGCCGCCGCTGGCGCCCCCGATCAGCTGCAGACCCTCTACGGCATCGCCGGCGAACGCAAGCTCGTGGAATGGGAGGCCTCCTGGCTCCCGGGCTACGAAAACTCCCGCCCGGTGCGCATCGGCAACGCCGCCTCCGAGCAGTTTCAGCTCGATGTCTTCGGCGAAGTCGGTGTTGCCCTCTCGCGGACACCCGAAGCCGATGAAGACATCCGCGTTCCCGCCGCCGCTCTCCAGGCCGCCCTCGTAGACCACCTCTGCGACATCTGGCCTCAACCCGACGAAGGCATCTGGGAGGTCCGCGGCGGCCGCCAGCACTTCGTCCACAGCAAGGTCATGGCCTGGGTCGCGCTCGACCGCGCCATCCGGTACTACGAGCGTTACGACGGACACGGCGATGTCGAGCGCTGGCGTACCAACCGGTCCACGTTGCACACGGAGATCTGTGAAAAGGGCTTCAACCCTGAGCTCAACTCCTTTGTCCAGAGCTACGGCTCCACCGCGCTCGATGCCTCCTGCCTGCGCCTTGCGCTGGTCGGCTTTCTTCCTCCCGACGATCCACGTATCATCGGAACTGTCGACGCCATCGGCAAGCACCTCACCCGCGATGGCCTGGTCCAGCGCTACGACACCGATCGCACCCGCGACGGTCTTCACGGCAGCGAAGGCGCCTTCCTGGCCTGCAGCTTCTGGATGGTCTCGTGCCTCTGGCTCATCGGCCGGCACGATCAGGCCCGCGCTCTCTTTGAGAGCCTGCTCGCGCTCCGCAACGACCTCGGCCTGCTCAGCGAAGAGTACGATCCCCAGGCTCGCAGAATGCTCGGCAACTTCCCCCAGGCACTCTCGCACTTGGCGCTCGTTCACGCCGCCTTCACGATCTCCGGCCAGTGGCGGCCCGAACTCAATCAGGACGCCCTCTAGCCGCGCGCCCCGATGCAACCCGGCCTCCGCTGAAGAGACTCTATCCCGGCAAGAGATTCCGCTCGTCCATGGGCGTCGGCGCACCTGCGCCTTGGCGCAAGGTCCGCGGCAACACGACCAGCATCTCAGTGGAGAGCACCTCTCATGCCCAGAGTTCCCATATCGACCTACCGGCTCCAGCTTCACAAAGGCTTCACCTTCGACGACGCCTCGGCGATTGCCGACTACCTGAAGGCTCTCGGTGTCTCGCACGTCTACAGCTCGCCCTACCTGCAGGCCGCACCCAACAGCATGCACGGCTACGATGTCGTCGATCATCGCAAGGTCAACGAAGAACTCGGCGGCACCGAAGCCCATGAGCGCTTCTGCCGGCGGCTCGGCGATCTCGGCCTCGGCCAGGTGCTCGACATCGTCCCCAATCACATGAGCCTCGGCGAGCAGAACCGCTACTGGTGGGACGTCCTCGAAAACGGCCACAGCAGCCTCTACGCCAGCTTCTTCGATATCGACTGGACCCCCGCCGAGGAGCGCCTGCGCGATAAAGTCCTCGTCCCCATTCTCGACGACCAGTACGGCCGTGTCCTCCGCAAGGGCGGCATCAAGCTCACCCGTCAGGGCAGCACCTTCCTCGTCGAAGCCTCCGGCCAGTCGCTTCCCGTCGCTCCCGAAAGCCTCGCCCCCATCCTTACCCGGGCTGCGGAGTACGCCAGAAACGATACCCTCAATTTCCTCGCCGCCAGCTACGGACGCCTTCCGTCCACAGAGGTCACCGACCGCCGCACCGTCCTGATGCGCCATCGCGACAAGCTGGTCCTCCAAGGCCTTCTCAACCGCCTCTGCAGCGAAGACGATGGCGTCTGCGAGGGCATTGACCGCGCCGTCCGCGAGCTCAACGAAGACCTCGACGCCTTTGACGAATTCCTCCAGCAGCAGCACTTTCGCATCTCCTACTGGAAGACCGCCGACCAGCAGCTCGGCTACCGCCGCTTCTTCGACGTCAACACCCTCATCGGTCTCCGCGTCGAACGCGAGTACGTCTTCGAGGAGACCCACGCTCTCATCCTCCGCTGGCTCAAACAAGGCATTCTCGATGGTGTGCGCGTCGACCATCCTGACGGCCTCCGCGACCCCCGCCAGTACTTCGAACGCCTCCGCGAGCGCGCCCCCGAGGCCTGGATCATCGGCGAAAAGATCCTCGAGCCCGGAGAGTGGCTGCGCACCAATTGGCCCATCCAGGGCACCAGCGGCTACGACTTCCTCAACACCGTGCTCGGCGTGCTCGTTCGCTCCGAAGGTCTCCAGCAGCTCGGCGAGTACTACTCCGTCTTCACCGGCGACCACACGCCCTATCCCGTCCTCGCGCACGGCAAAAAACTGAACGTCGCCCAGGAGGCCCTCGGCAGCGATGTCAATCGCCTCGCCAGCATCTTCGTCGAAATCTGCGAGGCCAACCGCGAGCAGCGTGACTTCACCCGCGCCGAGATCCGCCGCGCCATCCGCGAAGTCGCTGCCTGCTTTGCCATCTATCGCACCTACGTCGTCCCGGACCGCAACGAAATCGTCGACGAAGACCGCAGGATCATCGCCCGCGCCACCGACTGCGCCAAGCAGAACCGCCTTGATATCGATGGTCTCCTCTTCGACTTCATGCGCGACATCCTCACCCTCAAGGTCACCGGCCGCAAGGAAACCGAGTTCGTCTATCGCTTCCAGCAGTTCACCAGCCCCGTCATGGCCAAGGGCGTCGAGGACACCACCTTTTATTGCTCCAACCGCCTCACCGCGATGAACGAGGTCGGTGGCGACCCCGACTGCGATGGCTTCTCGCTTGAGTACTTCCACACCTATAACGAAGCCATGCAGCGGACCTTTCCGCAGACCATGACCACCCTCAGCACTCACGACACCAAGCGCAGCGACGACGTCCGCGCGCGCCTCATCGTGCTCACTGAAATGCCTGCCGAATTCCACGCGCTCGTCCAGCGCTGGAGCCAGCGCAATGAGCGCTACACCTCGCAGGGAGTCGTCGACCGTGGCACCGAGTGGTTCCTCTACCAGACCCTCATCGGTGCCTGGCCCATCGACGCCGAGCGCCTTCGCCGCTACATGGAAAAGGCCATGCGCGAGGCCAAGGTCCGCACCAGCTGGGTCGCCAACAACACCGAGTACGAGACCGCGCTCAACAACATGATCGACGCCCTGCTCGCTGACCGCGAGTTCGTGGCCGACCTGGAACGGTTCGTCGCCAGGATCACCCCCGCCGGTCGCATCAACTCGCTCGCCCAGACCCTTCTCAAGTACACCTCACCCGGCGTCCCCGACCTCTATCAGGGAGGCGAGCTCTGGGACTTCTCGCTCGTCGATCCCGACAACCGCCGCCCCGTGGACTACGAGCTCCGCCGCATGCTGCTCGACCGGATGCAGTCCATGAACTCGCAGCAGGTCCTCGATCGCATGGAGGAGGGCCTCCCCAAGCTCTGGGTCATTCAGCACGCCCTGCACCTTCGCGCACAGCACCCCGCCTGGTTCGGCCCTCAGGCCGACTACACAGCCCTCCATGCGAGCGGCCCCGCCGCACACCGTGTCCTCGCCTTCCTGCGCGGAGAGTCTGTCCTCACCATCGTTCCTCGCTGGTCCTACACCGCCACACCGTGGGACGGCACCCTCCTCGAGCTCCCCTCCGGCCGTTGGGTCAACCGGCTCAGCGGCCGCTCCTACCAGGGCGGCCCTCAGGAGCTCGCCAAACTTCTCGCAGCCTTCCCCGTAGCCCTGCTAGTGCGGGATTAGCCATTCACGTCGGGCCTGAACCGCCATAACGAACGAAAGAGGAAAGAACGGCATGCACGAGTTCAGAGTGTGGGCCCCACGAGGGCAGAAGCTCAGGCTGCAACTGAATGGGCGTGAGCCCCTCGCCATGAACGGCCCCGACACGAAGGGCTGGTGGAGCCTCTCCGTCGAAGGTGCCGGCTGCAACACCGACTACGCCTTCCTGATTGACGACGACCCCACACCCTATCCGGATCCGCGCAGTGCCTGGCAGCCCAACGGCGTGCACGCGGCCTCGCGCGTCTACGACCAGGGCGCCTTCGCCTGGACTGACTCCAGCTGGCACTCCCCCCCGCTCTCCAGCGGCATCATCTACGAGCTGCACGTCGGCACCTTCAGCTCCGAAGGCACCTTCGACGGCGCTATCCCACACCTCGATCACCTCGTCGAGCTCGGCGTCACCCACATCGAGGTGATGCCGGTCAACGGCTTCGCCGGCGACCGCGGCTGGGGCTACGACGGCGTCTTCCTCTTCGCTCCCTTCGAACCCTATGGCGGTCCCGACGCCTTCAAGCGGTTCGTCGACGCCTGCCACGCGAAAAATCTCGCCGTCATCCTCGACGTCGTCTACAACCACTTCGGCCCGGTCGGAAACTACACCAACAAATTCGGCCCCTATCTCACCGACCGCTACCACACACCCTGGGGTGCGGCCGTCAACTTCAACGAAAGCGGCAGTGACGAGGTCCGCCGCTTCTTTTGCGACAACGCCCTCATGTGGCTCAAGTGCTACCACGTCGACGGCCTCCGCCTCGACGCCGTGCACGAGTACATCGATCGCTCCGCCGTGCACTTCATGGAGCAGCTCTCCTCTGAGGTCGAGCGCCTCGGCGCCACCCTCGGCCGCGAGTTCGTCCTCATCGCCGAAAGCGATCTGAACGACCCCAAGTTCGTCCGTCCCATCGAAGCCAACGGCTACGGCATGGACGCCCAGTGGAGCGACGACTTCCATCACTCGCTCTTCACCCTGCTCTGGAGCGACCCCGGCCGCGGCTACTACGACGACTTCGGCACCATGGACGACCTCGTCAAGTCGCTCAAGCACGCCTTCGTCTTCGACGGTTGCTACTCCGGCTATCGCGGCCACACCCACGGCCGCCCCGTCGAAGGTC
>DATLMQ010000037.1:0-3314 GCA_035537215.1 Acidobacteriaceae bacterium | reverse complement strand
TTTGCGGATATCCACGACTTCTTCCAGCACTTCAAGTACCAGGACATCATGACCGAGGACGTCGTGCGCTGGTGGAACGAGCGCACCGGCATGAACCTCACGCCCTTCTTCGACCAGTACCTCCGCCACGCCGCGATCCCTGTACTGGAGCTAAAAGGGGATGCCGTCGCCAACACCTTGAGCTACCGCTGGAAGACGGACGAGCCCGGATTTGCGATTCCCCTTGTGCTGCATCACGGCGATCAGGCGGTGAAGCTGGAGCCAACGACGTCCGAATGGCGCACGGTCCCGTACCTTTCCCTGAGCGCCGAAGACCTGCAGGATCTGACAACCCGCTATTACATCAGCACGCCCTACAGCTTCGTGGATGAAGCTCTTCCCTCCCCGGTTCCGTCGCGAGGTCGCCCATGACGCCGCTGCGCCTACTCGCCGCCACAACGCTGCTCAGCCTCACCGGCTGCGGCTACCACCAGGTCGGCGCAGCCACCCACATCCCGGCCAACGTCCGCACCGTCGCCGTGCCCATCTTCAAATCCAGGGTGCTCGCCTACAACACCGAAACCGTCTTCACCGAAGCCGTCGTGCGCGAGCTGAACACCCGCACCCGCTACCGCGTACTCACCTCGGTCAACAGCGGCACCGAACCCACCGCCCAGCCTGCCGACACAACCCTGCGCGGCACCATCCTCACGCAATCCGCCACGCCTCTTACCTACGACGCCTCCAGCGGTCAGACCTCCAGCTATCTCGTCACCATCACCGCCTCCGTCGAGCTCATCGGGCACGACGGTGCCGTGCTCTACCGCAACCCTTCCTTCGCCTGGCGCGAGCAGTTCCAGTCCACGCAGGATCTCTCCCTCTTCGTGCAGGAGGACAACGCCGCCGTTCGCCGTCTCGCGCGCGACTTCGCCTCCGCCCTCGTCAGCGATATGACGGAGTCCTTCCAATGAGCTCCACCACCTCTGCCACCCCATTCGCCGCCACCGCCGGCCTGCGCAGCTTCGCCCCCGTCGACCGCTTCCTCGCAGAGGTCGGCGGATCCTCACCTCGCCCCGGCTACGTCCTCCTCGGCGACGATGCCTTCCTCTTCGAGGGGGCGCGCCGCGGCGTTCTGCACGCGCTGGTCCCCACCGACCTCCGCCAGTTCTGCCTGCACGACCTCGACCTCGCCCAGACCACCATCTTCGAAGCCCTGGACCTCGCGCAGACGCCCTCCCTCATGGCGCCGTTTCAGGTCCTCTTCCTCCGCAACGTAAAAACGCTCTACGGCCGCGGCCAGAAGAAGGACGAGTTCGCCGCCATCGACGAATACTTCCGCCGTCCCAATCCCCAGGCCCTCGTCCTCTTCGTCGCCGACCACATCCGCCTTCCGCAGGACCTCCGCACCATGGACATGCAGGACAAGGAGCGCGCTGAGAAGATCCGCGAAAGCCTGGGCGACCTCTGCGGCATCGTCGAGCTGCAGCGCGTCAGCGACGACGACGCCCTGCGCTGGACCCTCCGTGAAGCCGAGTCCAAAGGCGTCCGCTTCGCCGAAGACGCCGCGCGCGAGCTGGTCGACTCTCTCGGCGCGGACATGCTCACCCTGGCCAGCGAGCTCGAAAAGCTCGTGCTCTACGCCGGGGCACGCGACGCCTCCACCATCGAGCTCGCCGACGTCGAAATCATGGTCTCCGCCGCCAAGCAGCGCAGCCTCTACGAGCTCACCGACGCCATCAGTCTCAAGGATGCTCCCCGCGCCGTCGCCCTCCTGCACGGCCTGCTCAACGCCAGCGAAGGCGGTGAGGACGCCGCCATCGGGCACATCTTCACCCTCGCCAAAACCTTCCGCCAGATGCTCGTGCTCAATGAAAAGCAGGTCCGCGACCAGCGCGCGATCTGGGGCGTTCTCTGGCCCGGCTTCCGCCCCGCCCCCTTCGCCGCCGACGCCCTCATCGCCCAGGCCCGCCGCTATCGCGACCGCGGCGAGCTCACCCGCGGTCTCCAGCTCATCGCCCGCGCCGACGCCGACCTCCGCTCCAGCCCCGCCGACAAACGCCTGGTCCTCGAGCGTCTCGTCCTGCGCCTCGCCAGCAAACCTTCCCCCGACGAGCGCCTCGGCGAACTCTGAGCCTCGCCCTCACTCCAGCTGCGGCCGCCGTTCCCCCACCGGAATATCCGTTCCCGCCGCCGACGGCACCGTGGTCGGATCGTCCCTTTGCCTCTCATCCTGCATCAGCACCGTCACCCCCGCCACCTCCACCACCGCGTTCGGATCCCGTAGCAACGTCACCGAAACCGAGTGGGTCCCAGCCTGCATCTTTCGCGGCGCCGGAAACTCCAGGATGTACCGCTTGCGGAGCAGCGAGACAAGTTGACGCATCCGCTCCGCCGCCCTGTGCGCCGGAGCCTGAAAGACCACGCCTCCCGTCCCCTGGCAGGCATTTCTGAACTCAGCTGAAGACGCCCAGTCATTCGGCCGCGAAAGCGACAGCGTATCGGTGGCCACCAGGCCGAACACCGCCACGCCGCTCCGGGCCGCTACATCGTACAGCCCCTTCCAAGACGCCACGCTTCCCCGATCCTGCCCATCAGAGATCACCAACAGCACTCGCCTTCCCGGCCGTTCCGCCAGCGTCCGCACCACAGCGCTCGCCGAGTCCCACAGCCCAACGCCACGGCCGCCACCGCACGGATGGCCGCGCCTCTCCTTCTCCGGCGGAAACAGCCACGCCGCCGTCACCGCCTCCCGCAGCCGATCCTGCTCGGGAACAATGCCATCCGCCGAACGCCACAGCGTGCAGTTCAGCCCATAGATCGACACCCTGTCCTGCGGGTGCAGAAACCCCGGCGCGAGATCCACCACAGCTTCGCTGAAACTCTTCTCCAGCGTCCTCTGGGATCCGCTCAGGTCCAGCACAATCGCCAGCTCGATCGGATCCTCGCCCTCCAGCCGCACATGCGCCGGCGCAAAGAGCTTTCCCCCATCCAGGCTCACCCTCAGGCGCTCTGGATCCACCGGCCCATGCGGATCATGGTCGGAGTTCAGGACAAGCGCCGGGATCTGCACCACGTTAGCGTAGGCATGCAGCGTAAACGTCGTCTCGCCCTGCCCATAAGCAAATCCAGTCCCCAAAGCGGCAACGGCAGCCACCACCGCGCACACCGCAACCCGCCACCACATGCGCGCCCTGGGGCCAGCGGAATGCACCCACCGATTCACCGCAGCATTATTGCAGAAGCTACAATCCCCACAAGATCGAAACTTCGGAGGAATTTGAGTGGCCTTGCGCTGGACGGAAAACACTGCAGCGGCGCTTCTGCTGTGCGCGGGA
>DATLMQ010000036.1:0-5646 GCA_035537215.1 Acidobacteriaceae bacterium | reverse complement strand
CACCGACTACACCGCGCCCAACGGCCACGTGCTGCTCGGCAGCTTCGGGGATCCGTCCACCCAGAGCTGGCCCGTCCTCATCCCGGAAGCGAAGAGCCCCATCACCGATGTCTCCGTCATCGACGGCGTTCTCTGCGTCGGCCGCCTCACGGACGTAAAGACCGAGACGAAGCTCTACTCGCTGCGCGGCAAGGAGATCGGCGACATCCGTTATCCCACCCTCGGCAGCGGCAGCGTCGTCTTCGGCCGCGAGGACTCCGACACCGGCTTCTATTACTTCTCCTCCTTCACCGTGCCGTCCACCATCTTCGAGTACAACGTTGCCACGGGCCAGAGCTTCCCCTGGTCGGAGTCCAAGGTCCCCTTCGACGCCAAGGCGTACGAGGTGCGGCAGGTCTTCTTCACCTCGAAGGACGGCACGCGCATTCCCATGTTCATCGCCGGCCGCAAAGGCCTTCCTCTCGATGGGTCCGCTCCCGTCCTGATGACTGGCTACGGTGGCTTCAACGTCTCGGAAACTCCTTATTTCAGCTCCGAGTTCGCCTGGTGGATGGAGCAGGGCGGATTCTTCGCTTTGCCCAACCTGCGCGGCGGGGGAGAGTACGGCGAAAACTGGCATGAAGCCGGCATGTTTGAACGCAAGCAGAACGTCTTCGATGACTGGTTCGCCGCCGCGCAGTTCCTGCTGGACCAGCACTACACCACGCGCGACAGGTTCGCCATCACCGGTCGCTCCAACGGCGGCCTGCTGATGGGCGCTTCCATGACGCAGCACCCTGAGCTCTTCGGCGCCATCCTCTGCGGTTATCCTCTTCTGGACATGAGCCGCTACCAGCACTTCTTTGTCGGTCGCTGGTGGACCACCGAGTACGGCTCCGCGGAGAAACCCGAGCAGGCCGACTACATCCTGAAGTACTCGCCTTATCAGAACATCCGTCCCGCGGTGAAGTACCCGGCCATTATGTTCCTGTCAGGGGACAGTGACACTCGCGTCGCTCCGCTGCACGCACGCAAGATGGCCGCCGCCATGCAGGCCACCGTCATGAGTGAACCTCAAGCCGAGCGTCGTCCGGTGCTATTGCACTATGACACCCACGCCGGTCACAGCTCCGGCGTCAGCGTGGACCAGCGAATCCACGACACCGCCGACGAGCTGACCTTTCTGTGGAACGAGACCGGCGGCAAATAGCACCCCTCCGGCACGGTCCACCGCAGCAGCAACGCCTCGAAGGCCCCAGCCGGTCAAACTCACACCTCGAAGCTCACAGCTCGAAACCGATAGCCAAAGACCACGACATTCTCTCTCCGCAGAGAAGAAGGTCAGTTCAGGCGCTTCGGCAATCAGCGCTCCTCGGCCAGCCGAGCCTCATAGCTGCGGTTGAAGCGCAGCACCGCCGCCCACTCGCCGTTGCGGTCGTCCATCCAGACGATCTGCCCGTGCAGCATGCGTGCAATCTCCGCGGGCTTCAGATCGCGGTGGGCCGCGTAGTCGCGCCCGCGGCGGCCGTTCGGGTGGGTCTCCAGGTACCGGCGAAAGCTGGGCGCAAGGTAGTGCGTCGTAAACACCACCGCCGTGTCGTACCTCTCTGGCTCCGCGGCGGCCTTCTGCACCTCGGCAGCCGAGAAGTCCTCGAGCGACACTACCTTCGTCCGGTGGTTCGTATACCCCAGCTCCGGATTGAACAGATCCATCGACACCGGCCAGGCGGTCAGCACCGTCGCGTCCGGATAGTGCGCGTTCACAAACGCAATTGCCTCCTGGTGCACCACGATCATGTCCCGGTAGGTCAATGTGTCCTCGGGAGCGAACGAGGTCGACGGATTGATCCATAAGCCGCTCAGAAACACCGCCGCCGTGGCTGCCGTAAACGCCCAGGGTTTCTCGGTCCTCTCCTGCCACAGGTCCACGCACAACAGCAGGATCAGCGGGTAGATCGGGAGCAGGTAGCGCGTCAGGAGCGCTCCCCCAAGCACTGAGAATGCCACCCAGTTCGCCGCGATCAGCACCAGGCACGCCGTCCGGACCGCGCCTGAAAGGGACCGCCGCCCCTCGCGCTGCGGCCGGCGCGGAAGAAGCAGGCAGGCCAGCGCCAGAACAATGGGTAGCCATATATTGCGCTGCCAGAACAGGTGCAGGAACCTGTACCGCAGTGCGGTGAACACATGGCCGACGCTCAGGTTGGCCGTTGCGTTGTAGCGCAGGTACGTCGGATTCCCAAAGGTGAAGCCGGTTCGCGCCCTGTGATAGACGTACCAGGCGATGAGGGGAAGGAAGGGAACCGCCATCGCTCCCATCCAGCGCATACCTTCCCGCCGCCGCTCCGGAGAGCGCTCCCGGAACCAGCGCACGCCCTCCAGCGCCAGCAGCGCTGCCGGCTGGAGGATCGCGGTTTCCTTGGAGAGGGCCGCCAGGGAGAACAGCATGGCAACCTTCCATCGCTCAGCGGAAGTAGCTTCGTATCTAACATTTAGCGGCAGATACACCGCCAAGGCCCAAAGAGTGAATGCGGCGGCGAAGATGTCGGCGTGGGCCAGGGTGCTCTGGGCGAACCAGATGGGATAGACGGCTGTGAGAAGTGCGATTGAAAGTGCGCTAAAAGCGCTTAAAAGACGCTTTGCGAGCACAAAAACAGCACTAAAACACGTCGCCGCGACGGCGCACACCAGCACCCGTGTGGCCAGGATATGGAACCCGGTGATGTGCCACCATGTGCCTATAAGTACATTGGGCAGAGGAGGATGCGCATTCGTAAAGACCGGAATCAGCCACCCGTGGCGATAGAAATCCAGCGCCGCCGGAATGTAATATCCACCTTCATCCCAGAAGTACGGAAGCCTCAGTAAGTCCCAGTGAGTCAGTAGGATAGCGGCAAACGCCAAAAGCCACAGAAGGCCGCCGGGAAGCCTCGCCAGCCGCTCGGAAGCCCTCTCCAGGCCCTCTACCTTCTCGCTTTTTTCAGGCGATTGCGAAGTCACAAGTGCTAGTGAACAGGGGACTTACCCGCAACAAAGCGGGGTCCGCCCGCAGCCACCGGCTCAAGCGCGATCTCGCCAAAGGTTTGCTCATACTGTGCCAGATTCATCCCTAGCAGATTATGCAGCGCCTTTGCCTGCTGCGGACTGAGGTAAATGCCCTGGACATTCTCTATATCTACTTGATCCTGCGAGGGTTGGCTCAGGGTGCCGAAGACCAGGTGGAAGTCCCAGACGGAGAGGCGGACCTGGACGCTGTTGGCGTAGGAGTCGCGGTACTCGGGGGTGCGGGTCAGGTTGATTCTGGGGTTCTCGGGGGAGGATGGTGTCTGGCTCATAAAGCTCCTGAAATCAATGTGGTGCGGGAAGAGGGACTTGAACCCTCACGCCTTACGGCACAGGCTTCTAAGACCTGCGTGTCTGCCATTTCACCATTCCCGCGGACCCATTCAGCCTACCGGGGATAGGCCCGGGTGGCAACGGAGGCGCTCCAAAACACGTGATTTTGAAGTGCATTCAAGTGTCTTTTAGAGCGTTTTAAGCGCATTTGAAGGTGTTTTAGCGTACACATTTTCGCGGGCACCGGCTTGTACATCTCATGAGTAGCTCTCCGGGGACACGGGAGCCCGGGCGATTTCGATTGCGACCGAGGCAGGGGCTAGTGCATCCTATGCATGAAAGTTGATAAAGGAACACTAAAGATGCCAAACGAATTTGTCAGTGTCATACGGCCGAGCAGTGAGACGACCGGCGGTCCGGAGCTGGACGGGAGATCTTACCCTGTTCTTCCGGTAAGAGATACGGTTTTGTTCCCGCACGCCGTGCTGCCGCTGACGGTAGGCCGTGAGAGCTCGATCCAGCTCATTCAGTCGCTCGGCGAGGAGAAGACGATCCTGGTGGTGGCGCAGCGAGATGCGCGCCAGGATGCTCCTGCCGGCACGGACTTGCACACGGTAGGCACCCGGGCGACCGTTCATAAGGTTGTGAAGATGCCGAACCAGAGCCTTTTCGTTTTCACGGAAGGCACTGAGCGCGTGAAGCTGACGAACTTCACGCAGGATCAGCCGTTCCTTACGGCGGAGTTCGAGTCGATCGAAGAGCAGCTGCCGGAGGTCTCGCCGGAGACGGAGGCGCTGCAGCGGAACGTGGTCAGCCAGTTCCAGGAGATCGTCAGCTCGTCGCCCACGCTTTCGGACGACTTGCAGACGATCGCGATCAATATAGAGGACCCGGCGCGGCTGTCGGATTTTATCGCCTCGAGCCTGCCGTTTCTGACGACGAGCGAGCGGCAAGACCTGCTGGAGACGCCGGACGTGCGGGCGCGGCTGGAGAAGCTGAACAGCCATCTGGCGAAGGAGATCGAGGTTCAGCAGCTCCGGAACAAGATCCAGAGCGAGGTGCAGGACGCGGTGCAGCAGTCGCAGCGGGACTACTACCTGCGCGAGCAGATGAAGGCGATCCAGAAGGAGCTCGGGGATCAGGATGAGACCCAGAAGGACGTGCAGGAGCTGCGGGAGAAGATTGAAGCCGCGGGCATGCCGGAGGACGTGAAGAAGGATGCGCTGAAGGAGCTGAACCGGCTGAGCCGGATGAACCCGGCGGCGGCGGACTACTCGCTTACGCGCAATTACGTGGAGTGGCTGGCGGTGCTGCCGTGGTCGAAGCACTCGGCCGGTGAGGTCGACATCAAGAAGGCGCAGGAGGTCCTGGACCAGGATCACTATGGCCTGAAGAAGGTGAAGGACCGCATTCTGGACTACCTGAGCGTGCGGCGGCTGAAGCCGGACATGAAGGGGCCGATCCTGTGCTTCGTCGGACCTCCGGGCGTGGGTAAGACCTCGCTGGGACGGTCGATTGCGAAGGCGCTGGGGCGGAAGTTCTCACGCATCTCGCTGGGCGGCATGCATGACGAGGCGGAGATCCGCGGGCATCGCCGGACGTACATCGGCGCGCTGCCGGGGCAGATCATCCAGCACCTGAAGAGGGTCGAGGTGAACGATCCGGTGTTCATGCTGGACGAGATCGACAAGCTGGGCCGCGACTTCCGGGGCGATCCGGCGAGTGCGCTGCTGGAGACGCTGGATCCGGAGCAGAACAATACGTTCCGGGACAACTACCTGGACCAGCCGTTCGACCTGAGCCACGTGCTGTTTATCTGCACAGCCAACCAGCTGGACACGATACCGGCACCGCTGCTGGACCGCATGGAGATTATCGAACTCACCGGGTACACCGAGGAGGAGAAGGTCAACATCGCGGAGCGCTACCTGATCCCGCGGCAGATCAAGGAGAACGGGATCACGGAAGGGCAGATCGAGTTTCCGACCGAGAGCGTTGGCCTGATCGCGCGGCACTACACGCGTGAGGCGGGTGTGCGCCGGCTGGAGCAGCTGATCGGCACGGTCTGCCGCAAGACGGCGCGACGTGTGGCCGAAGGCGCGCTGAACGTGGACGCCGGCGAGAAGCTGGTGATTACGCCGGAGGTGGTGCACGAGTTCCTGGGCGGCATCAAGGTGCGCGTGGATACGGAGATCGCCGAGCGCACGAAACGGCCCGGTGTGGCGGTAGGACTGGCATGGACGCCGGCGGGTGGCGACGTTCTCTTCATCGAGGCGAACAAGATGAAGGGCAAGGGCAACTTCTCGATCACGGGCCAGATTGGCGATGTGATGA
>DATLMQ010000035.1:0-5011 GCA_035537215.1 Acidobacteriaceae bacterium | reverse complement strand
CCGGGAGAGTTGACGAAGTAGTTGAGGACGGAAGAGAGCAGGACCACACCGTTGAACTGGATGCCGTCGTTGTTGAGCGCGGCGACGAGGGCGGCGGAGCGCGGGGTGCCGTAGCTTTCACCGAAGAGGAACTTAGGGGAGTTCCAACGGTTGTTCACGGTGATGTAGCGGGTGATGAACTTCTCGAAGGCCTTGACGTCCTGGTCGACCCCGGCGAAGTCCCTGGCGGTTCCCTTGCCTACGGCGCGGGAGAAGCCGCAGAGAGGGGCGTCGATGAAGACGAGGTCGGTCTTGTCGAGCAGGCTGTACTCGTTGGGGACCCACTTGAAGGGGGCGGGGCCGGTGGCGGAGGGGCTGGCCGTGACGACGCGGACGGGGCCGACGGAGCCCATGTGCAGCCAGATGGTCGCGGAGCCGGGGCCGCCGTTGTAGAGAAAGGTGATGGGACGGATGTGGCGGTCGGCACCGTCTTCCGTGTAGGCGACGTAGAAGATGCTGCCGTTGGGCTTGTCGGCGTCGTCCCTGATGAGGAGGTTGCCGGCGGTGGCGGTGTAGTGGACGGGGCGAGCACCGGCGGACCAGACGTGCTGGGTCTCGGATTTCGATTCAGGCGGGATGGGCAGGGTGTCGGGCTTGTTCCCCTCGGGCTCGGTGGCCTGGCGGGCTTCGGCGGCGGGCTCGGCGGTGCGGTGAGGCGGCGGGGGCGGGTTCTGCGCGGCGGCGGAGAGGGCGAGGGTGGCGAGCAGGGCGGCGGAGAGGAGCTTGAGGGATGGGGTCAACGCGTGCGCCTCCAAAGAGCGGTGGTGTGGGATGTGTCGTGTGAAGATGAGCCGATGTGCCCTCAGGGTATTACAGGGGCCGGGGTCCATGGGCGGGGCGGGATTTGATGGCTGGACAATCGCGGCAGCACGATTGGAGTGGGATGAAGGTTTGCCCGAGGTATCTGTCGTGGGGCGAAGGGGAGGCTCCGGCTGGGCATCTTGGCGGGGCGGGGATGCCATCTTCCTCTGCAGCACAAGGTGTGCTCCCCAACCCCATGTGAGGCGTGTGTGACCCCATGCAGTGAAGCGGATGTATTTGATGAGAGCGCCGAGGGCTCGGCGGCCGAGAGTGAGAGCGGAGCGAGGGATCTGGAGCTGACGCGGCGGCAGTTCCTGGCGGCCTCGGGTGTGGTGTCGGCGGGGGTGGCGGCGGGGCTGACGCCGAGCGCGGCGGGGCAGGCGGGCGAGGCTTCGGCGCAGGCTCCGGTGACGATGCCGATCACGATTTCGATCAACAGGCAGAAGCGGACGCTGACAGTGGATACGCGGACTTCCCTGCTGGACCTGCTGCGCGAGCACCTGGACCTGACGGGGAGCAAGAAGGGCTGCGACCACGGACAGTGCGGGGCGTGCACGGTGCTGCTGGATGGGCGGCGGGCGAACTCGTGCCTGACGCTGGCGTTGGCGGCGCAGGGCGCGGAGGTGACGACGATCGAAGGGCTGGGGACGCCCGAGAAGCTGGGCGAGGCGCAGCGGGCGTTTCTGGAGCATGACGGATTCCAGTGCGGGTACTGCACGCCGGGGCAGATCTGCTCGGCGACGGCGCTGGTGGACGAGGCGCGAAGGGGCGAGCTGTCGGCCGTGAGCTTCGAGGCGCGGCAGACGGCGAAGCCGCAGATGACCGATGACGAGATCAAGGAACGGATGAGCGGGAATATCTGCCGGTGCGGAGCGTATCCGAATATTGTGGCGGCGGTCCGGCAGCTGACGAGTGCGAACGGGGGTGCGGCATGAATCCGTTTGCGTACCAGAGGCCGGAGGCTCCGGAGGCGGCGGTGCAGGCCGTGGCGGCGGCCGGGGCGAAGTTCCTGGCGGGCGGAACGAACCTGATCGACCTGATGAAGGATGGGGTGGAGCGGCCGACGAGGCTTGTCGACGTGAACCATGTGGGGCTGGACAAGATTGACGCCAGTGCGGCGGGAGCGCGGATCGGGGCCGGAGTGCGGAACTCGGACCTGGCGAACCATCCGGGAATCGTGGCGAACTATCCGCTGCTGTCGCATGCGCTGCTGAGCGGGGCGACGCAGCAGCTGCGGAACCGGGCGACGACGGGCGGGAATCTGCTGCAGCGGACGCGCTGCTACTACTTCATGGACACGGCGTTTCCGGCGTGCAACAAGCGCAAGCCGGGGTCCGGGTGCGGTGCGCTGGAGGGGTTCAACCGGATTCACGCGATCCTGGGGCAGACGGACGAGGGGGCGCGGTCGCCACATACAAGCATTGCGACGAACCCCAGCGATATGAATGTGGCGCTGTATGCCTTGAATGCACAGGTCGAGGTGATGGGAGCGAAGGGCAAGCGGACGATTCCGGTGCGGGAGTTTCATGTGCTGCCCGGGCAGACGCCGGAGCGGGATACGGTGCTGGGACCGGATGAGCTGATCACGGCGGTGACGCTGCCGGCGGGACGGTTCGGGCGGAACTCGTGGTACTTGAAGGCGCGGGACCGGCAGAGCTATGCGTTTGCGCTGGTGAGCGTGGCGGCGGGGCTGGAGATGGATGGCGGGGCGATCCGGTCGGCGGGGCTGGCGCTGGGGGGCGTGGCGCATAAGCCGTGGCACTCGGCGGAGGCGGAGGCGGCGCTGGTGGGCAAGCCGGCGAATCGCGAGACGTTTCAGAGGGTTGCGGAGGTGGTGGTGCGGGGCGCGAAGGGATACAAGGACAACGCCTTCAAGGTGGAGATGGCGAAGAGCTGCGTGGTGCGGGCGTTGACGCTGGCGGCGCAGGGATCGACACAGGCATCGGCGCAGGGATCGGCGCTGGGAGTGCAGGCATGATGCAAGCAGAGGATCAGGGACCGAAGCCGCAGCCGCAGCCGGAGCATCGCTATGACGGGATTGCAAAGGTAACGGGAACAGCGAAATACGCCGCGGAGTTCAAGGAACCGTTTCCGAAGAGGGACCTGCTGTACGCGTTTGTGGTGCAGTCGACGATCCCGAACGGGACGGTGACGGCGATGGACACCACGGCGGCGGAGCGGGCTCCCGGGGTGGCGGCGGTGCTGACGCCGTTCAATGCGCCGAAGCTGCCGGTGGGGCCGCCGAAGCCTCCGGCGAAGCGCAGCCTGACGGTGCTGCAGAACAACGAGGTTCGGTACAACGGGCAGCCGATCGCGGTGGTGGTGGCGAGGTCTCTGCCGGAGGCGAGGGAGGCGGTGGGGATGCTGCAGATCTCGTATGCGGAGGAGCCGGCCAAGCTGGACTTCCGGGGGCGGCTGCACGAGGCGCGGCCACCGAAGCAGCCGGGCAAGGAGCCGGCCAAGCAAGGCAGCGGCGACCTGGCGGCGGCGATGTCGCGCGCCGCGGTGCGGACCGACAACACGTACGTGACGCCGATCCAGAACCACAATCCCATGGAGCCGCATGCGACGGTGGCGTGGTGGGAGGGCGAGAAGCTGAACGTGTACGACGCGACGCAGTACATCAGCGGCGACCGGATGTCGCTGGCGAACGTGTTCAACCTGGCCCTGGATAACGTGCGGGTGATGTGTCCGTATGTGGGCGGTGGGTTTGGGAGCAAGGGGTCGTCGTGGTCGCACGTGGTGCTGGCGGCGATGGCGGCGCGGATTGTGCAGAAGCCGGTGCAGCTGGCGCTGGACCGGCAGCAGATGTTCGGGCCGGTGGGGGCGCGGCCGTCGACGGTGAACCGGATCCAGATGGCGGCGGGGCAGGATGGAAAGCTGGCCGTGCTGAAGCAGGATGTGGTGCTGAATGCGTCGGTGCTGGAGGACTTTGTGGAGCATGCGGAGTCGCCGGCGCGGAAGCTGTATGCGGCGGGGGCGATCGAGACGACGGTGGGGCTGGTGGAGGTGAACTACGGGGTCTCGACGTTTATGCGGGCACCGGGTGAGGCTCCGGGGACCGCGGTGCTCGAGATGGCGATGGATGAGCTGGCGGAGAAGCTGAAGATGGATCCGGTGGAGCTGCGCCTGGCGAACTATGCGGAGCGGGATCCGGTGGAGGACAAGCCGTGGAGCTCGAAGCATCTGCGGGAGTGCTATCTGCAGGCCGGGGAGCGGTTCGGGTGGTCGAAGCGGAGCGCGACGCCGGGGCAGAGGGTGGAGGGCAACAGCCTGATCGGGTACGGGATGGCGACGGCGACCTACCCGGCGAACCGGTCGGCGGCGCAGGCGGTGGCCCGGTTTCTGCCGGACGGGAAGGTGATCGTGGGGTCGGGCACGCAGGACCTGGGGACGGGGATGTACACGATCATGGCGCAGACGGCGGCGCAGGAGCTGGGGATCGAGCCGCTAACGGTGGAGGTGAAGCTGGGGGATTCGACGCTGCCGAAGGCGCCGGTGTCGGGTGGATCGCAGTCGGCGGCGTCGGTGTGCCCAGCGGTCCAGGAGGCGTGCAAGCAGCTGAAACTGAAGGCGGCGGCGGTGGCGCTGGGGGATCCGAAGTCGCCGCTGCACGGGGCGGCGGACACGGATGTGGAGGTGAAGGGCGGGAAGATCTGCCTGAAGTCGGATGGGGCGAAGGGCGAGGCGATTACGGCGCTGATCGCGAGGAACGGGGGAAAGGCGATCGAGGCGCAGGGGTCGGCGGAGCCGGGTCAGGAAAAGAGCGCGATGACGGAGCAGTCGTTCGGGGCCGTGTTCGCCGAGGTGGCTGTGGACCGCGATACGCACATGGTGAAGGTGCGGCGGGTGGTGGCGACCTACGACATCGGGACGCTGATGAACCAGAAGACGGGGTTGAATCAGCTGATGGGCGGGATTGTGTGGGGCGTGGGGTTCGCGCTGCACGAGGAGACGCACATCGATCCGAAGACGGGGCGGACGGTGAACGAGAACCTGGCGGAGTATCACGTGCCGGTGAATGCGGACATTGGGACGATCGATGTGACGGTGCTGAACATCGCGGATACGAAGTTCAATCCGCTGGGAGCGCGCGGGATCGGCGAGATCGGGATTACGGGCGCGGCGGCGGCGGTGGCGAACGCGATCTATAACGCGACGGGCAAGCGGG
>DATLMQ010000034.1:0-2916 GCA_035537215.1 Acidobacteriaceae bacterium | reverse complement strand
CTGGCCTGGGGTGTCAGGCCCTTCTGGCGGGCTTCTGGGGTGACGACGCGGAGCGTGCGGAGCTGGCGGCAGCGCTCGATGCAGGGGGCGTGGATACCACCGGGGTGGTGAGCACGTCGCTTCCGACCATCTCCAAGACGCGTATCGTCGGGCGCACCCAGCAGCTTCTCCGGCTGGACATCGAGAGCCGGGAGCGCCCCGGTGCGGAGGACCAGCAGAGGCTCCGGGAACGCGTGCTGGCGCTGGTGGAGAAGGTCCACGCCATTGTGCTATCGGACTATGCGAAGGGCGTCCTTTCCCGGGAGCTTTGTGCCGAGCTCATCGTCGCGGCTCGGAGGGCCCATGTTCCTGTTCTGGCCGACCCCAAGACGCCGGACCTGAGCAAGTATCGCGGCGCCACCATGGTGTGTCCCAACCTGCAGGAGCTTTCGGCGGCCACCGGGGTGCCGACTCACGAGCTGGATGCGCTGCTGGGTGCGGGAGAAGCGCAGCGGCGGGAGCATGGCTTCGATTACCTGACCGCCACCATGAGTGAGCGCGGGATTCGCGTCCTCTCCGATGCGGGATCGTCCCACTCCCCGGCGCGGGCTCGGGAGGTGTTCGATGTATCGGGTGCCGGGGATACGGTGATCGCTACGATCGGGGCGTCGATGGCGGCGGGGCTGGGGGTGGAGACGGCGGTGGAGCTGGCCAACCTGGCGGCCGGGATCGTGGTGGGCAAGGTGGGGACCGTGCCCATTGCGCACCATGAGCTGATTGCGGCCCTGACGCCCTCTAGCAACCTGCGGGCCGTGGAGAAGATCCTGGACCGGGAGAACCTCGCCGCGCGCATCGGTGAGTGGCGCGCCGCGGGCGAGAGCATCGTGTTCACCAACGGCTGCTTCGACCTGCTGCATGTGGGGCACGTGACGCTGCTGGAGGACTGCCGAAGGTTCGGATCCAAGCTGGTGCTGGGGCTGAACTCCGACGCTTCGGTGTGCCGGCTGAAGGGGCCGACGCGGCCCGTAGTCGGGGAGCGGGAGCGGGCGCGGGTGATGGCGGCGCTGGCGGCGGTGGATGCCGTGGTTTTGTTTGAAGAGGACACCCCCCTGGAGCTGATCCGGGCGATCCGGCCGGATGTGCTGGTGAAGGGCGGGGATTACAGCGTGGAGACGGTGGTGGGGCACCGGGAGGTGCTGGACGCCGGCGGACGAGTGGAGATCGTGCCGACGGTGGAGGGATTTTCCACCACAAATATTGTGCGGAAGCTGGCCTCGGGCGAAGGCCGGAGCTCCAGCTAGGAGCTTGCAGATCCGCTGTACGCGGGGTACCCCCACCCCCCCGTACTTTATTGCGCAAAGTCTTCGGAAGAGGAGACTTAGGTCCGGACTTAGGGTTTGGGAGCGACGTTCTGCGAGCCCGGAGACGGAACCGAATTTCCCCCTGTCCCGCTACTTACATTGTACGAGGGGTGTCAAGCGTCCGAGGGGCTGCCGGGAGCTCGTGAGGGGGGCTTGTGAGAGCTCGCCGGCGGACTGGCGGCATAGGTGGGTGCGGCGGTCTCGGGGCGGGCTTGGGCTTGGGCCGGGCTTGCAGCGGGGTTGGGCCGGCAGACTTGCATGACCCGTTTCGGGACAGCTGGGTGGCGGGCAGGGCTCTGAACCATGGAGGGGAACACTCCCTCAAAGTGGTACGAAAGTAACCCCTCAGATATGGCCTGGATGGGAATACTGGAAGCCATGCCCCCATGCCCCCTGACCCTCGAAGAGTTTTCCGACCTGAGCGCGCAGATGCTGTACGACGCCTGCCCCACCCCGGACCAGACACCGTTCTTTGTGATCCATATGGGGGAGGCCTTTCGCCTTGGCCTGACATGGTTCGAGAGCCTGCAGTATGTGATTGAGCGCCGCCGGGACGTGGTGCACTAGAGAGCACGCGACCGGTGCCGGGCTGCCCTGCCGGGATGTTATCGGGCGGTGTCCTGCGCGATGTGCCGCCCCGATGGAAGTTGCGGAGAGCGATGGACCTTGTGAAGCACTCCCCCGCCTCCTTTCCAGATTTGTTGCAGATGCCATAGCGGGCTGGGCTGCATCCAACCCAACCAGATGTATGCCACACCCACGACTAACAACTTCGTCTACTCTTGTTACATGGATATAGCAGCGATCCTGCGCGAGATTGACGCAGAAATCGAGAAACTCAGAAATATGCGAATGATTATCGAGGGGATTTCGAACTCCCGTCCGGAATCAGCGATGAAGCAGCGGCGGCGGATCAAGCGAGAGCCGCGCACGGTGACGCCGGTGGAGCCGGCGCTGGTGGTTCCGCCCCCGCAGGTGAAGGTTCTGCCTCCGGAGATGAAGGTTCTGCCTCCCAAGCTGAAGAAGGAGTACCGTCCCCGGCTGAAGCGGTTTGTGCAGGAGGCGAGAGCGCTGGCAGCCCCGGTTTCAACGAGGCCGGTGTTTGTCCCGCAATCGGCCGGACCGGTGGTCGCGGCGGCTCCGGCGCAGCCCAAAGAATTCAATGTGGCGTCGATGGAAGCGGTGGTTCGGCACAACCTGCTGGGTGGCGCGGCTTAGCAAGGCGGGCGTCTGAGTCGCGTCTGTGCGGCTCTGGAATCTGTGCGGCTCGGGGATCTGTAGCTCACACGACTGCGGTCACGCCGGGAGATGGGACTTCGGAGCTGTGGGGGCGCCGAACGAAGACTCGCCAGGAAGTATCAATTCTGTTAGCCGATCCGCTCGATCCAAATCCGGCCAGCTTCGATAAGTCCACGTCTTTGTTAGTTGTTTTGTGGTGAGCGGGCTGGGGCTCGAACCCAGGACCAGCGCCTTAAAAGGGCGATGCTCTACCAACTGAGCTACCCGCTCGAACCTGTACCTGTAGGGTAGCACGCATGGGGGCTGACGAAGGTGGTTCGGAGGCATGGCGCGGGGT
>DATLMQ010000033.1:0-2149 GCA_035537215.1 Acidobacteriaceae bacterium | reverse complement strand
ATGGGGAGAAGAATGCGTTTCTGAGCGGGCCGCTGGAGCTGCGCGAAGGTGTGACGCTGCTGGTGGACAAGGGCGTGACGCTGTATGCGTCGCGGAATCCGAAGGACTTCGATACGAGCCCGGGAGGGTGCGGGACGAGTGGGCCGGAGAGCCGGCCGTGCCGGCCGCTGATCGCGGTGAACAATGTGAAGAACGCGGCGGTGATGGGCGAGGGCGTGCTGGATGGACGCGGCGACCGGGGCGTGATCGGGAAGAGCTATACGTGGTGGCAGCAGTCGCGGGCGGCGGAGCCGGGGAATGTGAGGTACTCGGCTCCACGGCTGCTGGTGGCCAACCATGCGGATGGGCTGACTCTGTACCAGATCCGGCTGCATAACTCGCCGAACTTTCATGTGGCGGTGAATAACACCAACGGCTTTACGGTGTGGGGTGTGCATCTGCTGACGCCCACGGTGCGCGGAACGGACGCGCGGAATACAGACGGGATCGATCCGGGGAACTCGCAGAATGTGACGGTGACCAAGAGCTGGGTGGACAACGGTGACGACAACATTGCAATCAAGGCCAACGTGCAGCACATGAGCGTGCTGGACAACCACTTCTACAGCGGGCACGGGATGTCGATGGGCTCGGAGTCGAGAGACGAGGACAGCATCCTGGTGGATGGGCTGACGCTGGATCATACGACGAGCGGCGTGCGGATCAAGGCGAATGTGCAGCGCGGCGGAACGGTGCGGAATGTGACCTACCGGAACATCTGCATGAAGGATGTAGGGGTGCCGATCTCGATCAGCCCGTTTTACAACGGGCAGACAACGGACGGGATCGACGACCTGAGGATGAAAGGCGACAAGATTCCGGATTACAAGGGCATCACGTTTGAGAATGTGCTGAGCACGACGCCGGGAATTGCGCAGATCGCGGGGCTGAATGCGGAGCACCTGACGGAGGTGACGCTGAACGGGGTGCAGATCGAGGGGATCAAGCCGGAGCAGGTGAAGGGGAGGTTCGCGAGGATCACGATCGGGCCGATGGGATCGAATTTGACGTTTACGGGTGAGGGTGTGACGTCGAGCCCGGCGAGTGGGGCGGTGAAGCTGACGGTGTCGTGTGCGGGAAAATTTGTGCCTTACCAGGATTAGCGGTGCGGGCGGCTGGAGGCGGATGCGACGGAGGGGCGCGGAGGTTTGTGGTTCGGCGTGAGGGACGTGTGACGAGGGGACGATTGAGGTTGCGTGCGAGGTGTGGCGTGAGAAAAGGAGCGGGTGCGGCGTTGGCGGCCGTGCTGGCGCTGCCTTGTTTCGCGGCAAGCGATCTGCCGGAGAAGACGGTGGGGCACGAGGGCAAGGCCGACTTTCACACGCTGCAAGAGGCGGTGGATGCGACGCCGGCGACGGGCGAGGTGATCCGGATTCTGCCGGGGACGTATCGCGAGAAGGTGCATATCACGAGGCCGAACATTCACCTGGTGGGGACGGGAGCGAAGCCGCAGGATGTGGTGCTGAGCTGGAACGATGCGGCGAGCACGGCGGGAGGGACAGGGAAGTCGGGCAGTGTGACCGTGGATGCCGACGGGTTCGAGGCGGAGAACCTGACGATCGAGAACACGTGGGAGCTGGAGCATGGGCGAACTCACGAGGGATCGCAAGCGGTGGCGTTGATGATGAGCTCGGACCGGGCGGTGGTGGACCGGGTGCGGCTGCTGGGAGCGCAGGACACGCTGTATGCGAACAGCCGGACGTGTCATGAGGGACTGCCGAAGACGGGAGCGCCGCCGGTGGAGACGCCGGCGTGCCAGGCGTCGCGGCAGTACTTCAGGGACTGCTATATCGAGGGGCATGTGGATTACATCTTCGGGGATGCGAAGGCGGTGTTCGACGGCTGCGAGCTGCATCCACGGCCGAACCATACGGTGATGCTGACGGCGCAGAGCAGGCACTTTCCGGCGGAGGACTCGGGGTATTACTTTCTGCACTGCAGGATTACGGGCGAGGATAACGGCGACAGGGTGGTGCTGGGGCGGCCGTGGAGGGACTACTCGACGGTGGTGTTTTATGACACGGAGATTCTGAAGGAGATCGATGCGGCGGGCTGGGCAGACTGGGATGGGCGGCTGAAGACGAGCACGTATCGCGAGTACAAGTCGCAT
>DATLMQ010000032.1:0-5962 GCA_035537215.1 Acidobacteriaceae bacterium | reverse complement strand
ACCTCCGCGCTCCACGCCGTGCAGCGCATCGACAGCTTCGGCCCACTCCCCGTCGGTGCCGCCAATCACATCACTGTGGAATACACCTTTGATTACCGCCAGCAATAGAATCCATAGACTTCACACCGTCTGCCGTCACCTGCGTCTACCTATCCGAGAAGAAGGTTCCATCACGATGCCCATCCCCCCTCGCCGCTCCAGGCTCGCCGCCGCTCTCCTCCTGGCGGCCTCGGCCCTGAGCTGCTCCTCCTCCCTGCACGCGCAGGACTGGTTCCACCTCGAAACCAGCACCGGAGCCGGCAAGCTCCGCCTCGCCGTCGCCAACTTCAAGCCCGGCTCCCCCGATCCCGCCACCAACCCCCAGAAGGCCGTCTTCGACACCACCCTCGCCGCCGACCTCGCCAACGCCGGCATCTTTGACCTCGTCTCCAAGAACATGGCCCCCCAGGCCACCCCCGGCACTCAGGCGGAGATCCAGCTCGCCCAGTGGGCCGCCGCTCCCTCCTCCGCCGCCATGGTCGCCTTCGGCAACCTCTCCGTCGCCAACGGCCGCCTCACCGTCAACGGCTTCCTCGACGACGCCAAGAACACCCAGTTCCCCCAGATCTTCGCCCGCCAGTACGCCGACACCGCCAGCGAAAACTCCGCCCGCCAGATCGCCCACAAGTTCGCCGACGAGATCATCGCCCGCCTCGACGGCGGCATCACCGGCATCGCTGAAACCAAGATCTTCTACGTCAAGCTCGCCGGCAGCTCCGCCAATGGCTCCAAAGAGATCTGGCAGATGGACTACGACGGTGCCAACCAGCACCAGGTCACCCACGCCGGCTACGCCATCTCCCCCCGCGTCTCCCCGGACAACTCCCGCGTCGCCTACAGCTCGCTGGACCGCAACGGCTTCCAGATCCGCATGTACTCCATGCTGCTCAACCGCACCGTCAACTTCGCCGACGCCGGTGGAACCAACGTCTCCCCCGCCTGGTCCCCCAACGGCCAGCAGCTCGCCTTCTCCTCCTCCCGCTCCGGCGACCCCGAAATCTGGGTCTCCGACGCCGGTGGCACCTCCGCCCGCCGCATCACCGAGTTCAAGGGCCCCGACGTCTCCCCCACCTGGAACCCCAAAACCGGTGCCCAGATCGCCTGGATCTCCGGCCGCACCGGCCTTCCCCAGCTCTACATCATGGACGCCGACGGCTCCGGTGTGCAGCGCCTCACCGACGGCGGCTACGCCACCTCCCCCTCCTGGTCCCCCAACGGCCAGTTCCTCGCCTTCGCCTGGGACCGCAAGTACGGCCCCGGCGCCCCCGGCGGCCAGGACATCTACGTCATGGAGATCGCCACCAAGCGCTGGATCCAGCTCACCCACGACACCGGCCGCTGCGACTTCCCCGCCTGGTCCCCCGACGGCCGTCACCTCGTCTACGCCAACTCCCCCGACGGCCGCGCCGAGCACACCCGCATCATGACCATGCTCGCCGACGGCACCGGCAAACACACTCTCACCAGCTCCGGCGGCGACATGCCCAACTGGAGCTGGCGGTAACCTCGCCGTATCCCCCCATGGATGCAGCCGGGTTCCCCCGGCCCTACACTGTTATAGCCAACGCTCGCTCTCGAGCACATAGAGGACACGGATGATCTCACGACAATCTCCCCTGTGGAAGACACTCCTGCTCAGCGCGTCTGTCACGCTGCTGGCCGCCGGTGGTTGCCACAAGAAGACCAATGCACTTCCCCCGCCCGCCAGCCTTCCGCCCGAGAGCACCGTCGCCCCGACGGCCTCCATCACCGCCGACCCCATGGCCATCGACCAGGGTCAGTCCGTCGTCCTCAACTGGAGGTCCTCCGGCGCCACCTCCGTCTCCATCGACGGCATCGGCAACGTCGCCGTCAGCGGCACCCAGACCGTCTCCCCCGCCAGCTCCACCAACTTCCATCTCGTCGCCAAGGGCGATGGCGGCACCACCGAAGCCAACGTCCGCGTCACCGTCCGCGTCCCCACCGTCCCCTCCACCGGCACCAGCGGCACCGCCGACGATGAGATGGGCTCCGACGCCGCCTTCCACGCCGCCGTCAAGGACGTCTTCTTCGGCTACGACAGCTACGACATCTCCCCCGAAGCCGAGACCGCCGTCACCGCCGCCTCCAAGTACCTCGCCGCCCACCCGGCCGTAAAGCTCCTCATCGCCGGCTACTGCGACGATCGCGGCTCCGCCGAGTACAACATCACCCTCGGCGAAAACCGCGCCAACGCCGCCAAGCAGGCCCTGGTCGCCGCCGGCGTCCAGCCCGCCCGCCTCCGCGTCGTCAGCTACGGCAAGGAGCGTCAGTTCTGCAGCGAGGAAAACGAGAGCTGCTGGCAGCAGAACCGTCGCGCCCAGTTCAACCTCGACAGGTAGCGGATCTCGCTGAAATGAACCCGGGACGGCCTCTGCAATCCGCAGCCGGGGCCGTCTCCGGAAGACACAAAAACAACAAGCGTTCAAAGTGCGCTAAAACGCGCTAAAAGACACTTAAAAGCACTTAAAACGACGCTATTTTCAATCGGAAATTGCGCCGCGAACACAGCCAAGGCCGCGCCCCTGCCCGCAAGTGGGTCAGCCAGCGCGGCCTTTCTGCTTATAAGATTCCCCTGTCATAGGAGTCCACCGTGGCCATCGTCACCTCCCGCTTCCGCTCCCGCCTCGCCCCCGCAACTCTCGCCATTGCACTACTTATGGCCTCCGGCACAATGCCCGCCCACGCCGTCAACAAGGACCTCATCCAGCTCCAGGCCCAGGTCCAGCAGCTCCAGGACGCCGTCGCCCGCCTCCAGCAATCTAACGACGAACGCATGGGCGTCCTCAAAGACCTCGTCCAGCAGACCGCCGACTCCGTCAACAAGATGGGCGTTGCCGTCAACGGCCTCCAATTACGCCTTCAGAATCAACAGGATGCAGCCGCCGGCAAGAACGATCAGCTGTCCGGCCAGATCCAATCCCTCAACGATTCACTCGACGAGCTCAAAGCCCGCATGACCCGTATGGAGAAGTCCCTGGGCGACATCCAGAGCTCCCAGCAATCCACCGCCGCCATGCTCGGAAACCTCCCCGGCGCCGCCGGAGCCGCCGCCCCCTCCGCGGCCGCAACCCCTTCCGGTCCAGCCACTTCCCCCGCCCCCGGACCCCAGGGCGCGGCCACTCTCCCCACCCCTGCTCCGGTCGCAGGTCCGTCCGCGGGGGAGCTCTACCGGGCGGCGTACGGCGACTACATGGCCGGCAAATACCCGCTCGCCACCTCGGAATTTCAGGACCTCATCAAGGCCTACCCCGACGACAACCTCTCCGGAAACGCCTTCTACTACCTCGGCGAAATCGACCTGCGCACCAACAAACCCGCAGCCGCCATCAAGGACTACGACAAAGTCCTCGAACACTACCCCGATAACCCCAAGATTCCCGCTGCCCACCTGCACAAAGGCGATGCCCTCATCGCCACCCACCAGGTCGAAGCCGGCAATCGCGAGCTCCGCGCCCTCATCCAGCGCTTCCCCAACAGCCCGGAAGCCGCCCAGGCCCGCGCCAAGCTCGGCCCCTCCGCTCGCCGCTAAGTTCTTGATCCCGCGTTAGTTCCGAACCTCGCGAAACGCCGCGTCCACCCGCACCCGCTCCTCCGCCGACAGCGGCACCCGTGGCAGCCGCGCCGCCCCACCGTAGTACCCGTTCAGATCGCACCCGTACTTCACCGCAGCCACCCCAAGCTCCCGGACCGCCGCGTCTGCCGCCCCCAACCGCGCCGCCTTCAGCTCCGCCAGCTCAGGATTTCCATCCCTGAACGCCGCCAGCACCTCATGGCACCCCTGCGGAGCGCACGCCGCCAGCTCCGGCATCATCCCGCTCACGCCTGCCTCCAGCAGCGGCAGCATCCCGCTCGCCGGCCCCGCCGCCACCACCTGAAATCCAACACTCTTGGACCGCGTCTTCAGAGCCGGCTTCGGCGCAACCACCGCGGTAGAGGCCCCGGCCTGCGTCAACGCCCCGGCATCCACAAACGTCGCCGGTCCATCCGCCGCGGCCTCCCGCATCCGCCGCGTCACGGCCGCAAACACCGGAGTTACCGTCACCTCGCGCCGCACATCCTGCGTCCCCGCCACAATCTCCTGCAGCACCGGCGCGGTCAGCCCCGCATCGAACATCCCGATCACATTCGGATGCCCCGCCAGGTCCATGACCCTCTCCACCGGCATCGCCAGCCCCAACTCAGCCGTCTCTCGCCACAGCACTACCGGCAGCGGAGAGCGATCCGCCACACTCCGGAAGAACAGCTCCACCTCCGCCAGCGCTCCCCCGCGCAGCATCCGCCGCCACTCCATCGGAGCGGCCAGCAGCACCGCATCGAACTGCGCCTCTGCCGCCCGCTCGGCCAGCGACACCGCGCCACGCACGCTCCCCTCCGTCGCGCACGCGAGCAGCACCTTCTCCGCCGCCGCCGACTCGCCGATCACCCGCAGCGACTCGCGCGTCTCCTCATCCGAGAGCCCCACCGCCTCACTCCACGGCGACAGCGCCACCAGACCCGCGGCGGGCGTCCGCGAGTAGCGCGCCACATTATGTTCCAGCTTCCGTAAATAGCTCGCGCCGTCCGCGTAAAACGGCGTAGTCAAAGGAATGAAAAGTCCGTCCAGCAGCATCGCTTCTCAGAATATCGTGAAGCGCCGCAGCACACCCCTGCGACGCCCCATCGTCCTCTACGCCGGCACAGCCTCGGCCTCGCGCCGCGACGCATGCAGCTCCTGCAGCGAGCTCACGTGGTACTCCTCGCGTTGCAGCGCCTCAATCCCATCCGCCGCCGCCCGTGCCGCCGCCAGCGTCGTGATCGTCGGCAGCCTCGCCGCCACCGCCGCCCGCCGAATCGCCTGTTCATCGAACACGCGCTCCTGCCCCTGCGGCGTATTCACGATCAGCTGAATGCCATCGCCCTTGATCAGGTCGACCACGTTCGGCCGCCCTTCCTTCACCGCATACACCCGATCCACCTGCAGCCCCGCGCCTTCGATCACCGCTGCGGTCCCATACGTGGCCACCAGCTTGAATCCCATGTCCACAAACCGCCGCGCCAGCGAGGCCACCGCGCGCTTGTCATGATCGTTCACGCTGAAGAACACCGTCCCACTCGTCGGCAGATACAGGCCCGCGGCAATCTGCGCCTTCGCAAACGCCTCGCCGAACGTGGTCGCCACTCCCATCACCTCGCCGGTCGACCGCATCTCCGGCCCCAGCACCGGGTCCACACCCTGGAACTTGCCCCACGGAAACACCGGCGACTTCACAAAGAAGTGCTCGCCCGTCCCCAGATCCTCACCGCTCGCCACCGCCTCCGGCAGCAGCTCACGCAGCGTCCCTCCCGTCATCAGCCGCGACGCCACCTTCGCCAGCTGCACGCCCGTCGCCTTCGACACATACGGCACCGTCCGCGAAGCCCGAGGATTTACCTCGATCACAAACACCTTGCCCCGCTGCACCGCGAACTGCAGGTTCACCAGCCCGATCACATTCAGCGCCCGCGCCAGCTTCCGCGTATACAACCGGATCGTCTCCATCACCTCCGGCGACAGATCCACCGCCGGCAGCACGCAGCTCGAATCCCCCGAGTGCACGCCAGCCTCCTCGATGTGCTGCATGATCCCGGCAATCACCACATCCTTGCCGTCGCACAGCGCATCCACATCCACCTCCTGCGCATCCTCCAGGAAGTGATCGATCAACACCGGCCGCTCCTGCGAATATTCGATCGCCGTCGACATATACCGCACCACCTCGGCATCGTCATACGCAATCACCATCGCGCGCCCGCCCAGCACATAGCTCGGCCGCACCAGCACGGGATACTCCACCTTCCGCGCCCCCGCCAGTGCCTCCTCCACGCTCGTCGCCATCGCTCCCGGCGGCTGCGGAATCTCCAGCTCTGTAATCAGTTTTCCGAA
>DATLMQ010000031.1:0-8236 GCA_035537215.1 Acidobacteriaceae bacterium | reverse complement strand
CCTCCATGCGCTCGTGCGTGCGATGCCCCCCGCGCACATAGGCAAAGTCCGTTCCGAACTCCACGAAAACACGCTCCATCGCGGCGCTCTGCGCATCCGGCTCCGTCGCCCGCCCCACCGACACCAGCACCACCCATCCCTCTGGCGCCAGCACGCGCCGAAACTCCGCCAGCGCTCGCTCCTCGTCGAACCAGTGAAACGCCCGCCCCGCCGCCACCATCTCCACCGAGCCGTCCTCCAACTCGGTCGCCTCCGCCGTCGCCTCCACCACCCGCAGCCCCGGCCACCGCGACCGCAGCCCTTCGCACACCTCCCGCATCTCCGCGTTGGGTTCCACGGCGACCACGTCATTCCCGTTCTCCAGGAACACCTCGCTCAGCATGCCCGTCCCCGCGCCCACATCCGCCACCCGCCACGCCGGCGTCAGCCCACACCAGTCCCGCAGGCGCTCCAGCACCGCCTCCGCCGGATACCGCTGCCGATATCGCTCATACGCCTGCACCCGCCCGCTGAACCGTCTCGTATTTCCGCTCATTGCCCTCTTCGATGCCCCCGGCTTCCCCTCCGACGCAAGAGCTGATTAAAGCTGCGGTTGATATCATGAGACCCGAATGTCCTCCCTTCCGCCGCGTGACCCCACCGCGCGCCCCCACGGCACCCGGCTGCTGATCTTCGTCCTCAGCAGCCTCTTCCTCGCCAACGTCGTCCAGTGGGCCCTCTGCCGAGCCCTCCGCCTCGGCAACCCCGGCGGCCTCAAGCAGCCCCTCTTGTCCTTCCTCCACCTCACCCAGTGGACCGACTCCTGGCTGCCCATGATGAAGTCCCTCGACTACTTCGGCGCCCACCCCACCGAGCCCATCTACTTCGCCCACCTCTACGACACCCTCATCTACTCGCTCGCCAGCCTGCTTCCTCTCCTTGCTCTTCGCAAGCTCGGCCTCCACGACCCCGCGCTCCTCCGCCTGCTCGCCATCACCTCGTGGATCGCTGTCCTAGGCGTAGGCGCCGTCTCCCTGCTCACCGCTCGCTGGCTCCTCCGCCGCCGTAGCGTCTCGCTGGACTGGCAAAGCATCCTCGCCGTCTCCCTCGCCTGCGTCTTCTGCTATCCCCTCCTCAAGGGCTACGCCCTCGGCAACGCCCAGACCTTTCTCTCCCTCCTCTTCGCCGTCCTTCTCTTTCTCTGGACCTCCGGCCGCGAACGCTCCTCCGGCGTCGTCGCCGCCCTGCTCGCCTTCGTCAAGCCGCAGTACGGCATCCTCCTCCTCTGGATGACGGTCCGTCGCCGCTGGGGAGCCACCCTCGCTTTTCTAGCCTGCTCCGCCGTCCTGCTCGCGCTCTCCACCGCCGTCTTCGGCTGGCACAACAACCTCGACTATCTCCAGGTCCTCTCCAGCCTCAGCCGCAAAGCGCAGTCGCACTACGGCAACCAGTCCATGTTCGGCACGCTGAACCGCATCATCGGCAACGGCGAAAACCTCAGCTACACCCCCCACCTCTACACGCCTTACATCGCCTGGGTCTACCGCGCGACGCTCCTCACCGGCGTGCTCATCATGGGCACCGCGCTGCTCTTCCCCTGGGGCAAGCTACGCGCCTCCACCGCCGACCTCGCCGCCATGGGCCTGGCCTCCGTCGCCTCCTCCCCCATGGCCTGGGAGCACCACTACGGCATCGTCTTCCCCATCGCCGCCTGGGTCTGGTTCGCCTTTGGTTGCTGGCAGCGCAAGCGCCCCTGGCTCCTCGCCCTCGCCACCTTCCTCACGCTCAACGCGCTCACGGCCACCAACTTCCTCGCGCCCTTCCACGGCTGGAACGTCCTGCAGTCCTACCTCTACTTCGGCGCTCTGCTCATGCTCTTCGTCCTCATGCGCCTGGCCCGCAACGTCACCGACGGCTACGCCGAACCCGTCCCCTAGCCACTCACAAAACACCCGGTATCGCAGGAAGCGCGCACCCACCCACGCGTCACCCCGACCAGAGCGCGCAACCCACCAACCCCGTTACCCCGACCCCGAACCCACAGCTCATCCCGCCCCGAACGCGCAGCTTTCCCCCACGACGTCATCTCGACCGGAGCGCGCAGCGCGGAGTGGAGAGACCCCCGCATTTCGACAGGATCACCCCACCCGCATCCTGAGCCGCTACCCCCGCCCTACGCCGCCGTCTCGTTCTCGAAGTACAAATACTTCCGCCAGTTCGCATCCGCGGACCCAATCATCCGCATGATGTGCCGGCTCGTATGCAGCGAAAACGGCCGTGGCTCCCGCAGCAGCTTCATATCTCTCAGCTCATGCAGCATCTGGTTACCCTTGCGCCGGTTGCACTCCCGGCAGCACGCCACCAGGTTCTCCCACGTCGACAACCCCCCACGCGACCGCGGCACCACGTGATCCAGCGTCAATTCCGCAGACGTCAGCACCGTCTCGCAGTACTGGCACGTGTTCCGATCCCGCAGCAGGATGTTCTTCCGCGAAAGCGCCCGCGTCTGGTGCGGAATCCGCCGGTACTCCAGCAGCCGGATCACGCTCGGCATCTGGATGTCCATCCGGTGCGAGTGCAGCAAGCTTCCCTGCTCCTCCTCCGTGCGCGCCACGCCCTTCAGCACCAGCACCAGCGCCCGCCGCGCCCCGCAGATATTGATCGGCTCATAGCTCGCATTCAGCACCAGCACCGGCGTCTGCATCGCCGGCTGTCGAAACACCCCCGCGCGAATGTCGATCGCCTCCGCGCGCGCCGTTCCCGGCACCGGCTGTGTCGTGTGATGTCTGTTCCCGCGCTTCCCTCTCAGCTTTCCAGACTGCATCTCCAACCCTCCAAAGGTCCGATCCGCAACTCTTCAACACCGGAACACCTGAACTCGACCAACTCCCAACCCCATCTCGAAGCTCACACCTCAGGTCGCTGCACAGAACGCACAACCCTCAGCCCCGAACCACCGCCTCCTCCGCATCCCATCGAGCTACACCTTCCTCTTCCGCCATGCGCACACTCTCCGGCTGCGCCCGCGCCACCGTTGCCACCCACACCTTCTCTGCCCCGGCCCGGCGCAGCACCCGCGCACACTCCCGTGCGGTCGCCCCGGTGGTCAGAATGTCGTCAATCAACAACACCTCGCGTCCGCGTACCGCCTCAGGGTCAACAACCCGGAAGGCCCCCCGCAGGTTGCGCCGCCGCTGGTGCGGCTCCAGCGCAAACGACGCCTTCGTATCCTTCACGCGCTGCAACACACCCTCGTCTATCCGTAGCGTCCACCCCGGCCTTTGCTTGCGAACCCGCTTCACGGCCGCCTTCGCCAGCAGCGCCGCCTGGTTGAACCCGCGGCTCCGCTGCCGCGCCGCAAACAGCGGAACCGGAATCACCATCACCTCGCGCGCCGTCTCCGGCTCCAGCTTCAGCATCGCCTCGGAAAGACAACGGCCGAGCACATGCCCGGCCATCTCCCGCATCCCGCTGAACTTCAGCAGGTGCAGCATCTCCCGCACCTCTGCGTCGAACTCCGCATACGCCACCGCCCGCTCAAACTCCGGCGGAGCCAGCCTGCACATCGTGCACTCGCTCGTGCCCATGGCCTCCGCATACCGCGCCGACTCCATGCCCACAGCCTCACCGCACCGGCTGCACAGCACCTGCCCTTGCTTCTCCTGGGGCTTCACCCGCTCCACGCAGGCATCGCAAACCATCGCCCGGCTCACAGCGATCAGCGGCCCGCCGCATAACCGGCAGTCTGAAGGCCAAAGCGCATTCACCAGATCCGTGGCGATCCCACCCGCCACCCCACCGCAACTTCGCAGCACGCGTGTCACCGCGCGCCAACTTCCGGCCGCACTCCCCTGTTGGCCAGGCGGCCCTTCACTTCCGAGCAGAACATCCTCGAAGCTTTCGCTGAAGACGGACCTCACCCGCGGCATAGCATGAAGAAGCACCAGCCTTGCCGATAGGCGCAGTATAGCGCCGCCCCGTTTCCGCAGCAATCCACCTCCGAACCAACCCTGAGCCATCGCGCTGCAGCCTCACAGCTCCCGGACTTCTATCCGGCGACCGCTCGCCGTCCACCTTGCTACACTCACCCCGCCCCCATGACCCCGCTCACCCTCCTCTCCCCCGACGAACAGCTCTTCCGCTCCACCGTCCGCGACTTCTCCCGCACGGAGATCGCCCCGCTCGTCCGCTCCATGGACGAGGCCCAGCACTTCGACCCCGCACTCGTCCGCAAACTCCACTCCCTCGGCCTGATGGGCATCCAGGTGCCCGAGGAGTTCGGCGGTGCCGGCGGCTCCCTCTTCGAAACCGTCCTTGCCGTCGAAGAGATCTCCGCCGTAGATCCTGCGGTCGGCGTTCTGGTGGACGTTCAAAATACTTTGGTGATTTCAGCGCTTCAAACGTGGGCAAAAGACGCTCAAAAGCGCAAATATCTACCTGAATTGGCTTCAAAATCGATCGGTTCTTACGCCTTGTCCGAAGCCTCGTCCGGCTCCGACGCCTTCGCCCTGCAATGCCGAGCCACCCGCGACGAGGCCTCCGGCGAGTTCCTGCTCAACGGCTCCAAGTTGTGGATTACAAACGCCTTAGAAGCAGAACTCTATCTCATCTTTGCGACCGTGGACCCCTCTCTCGGCTACAAAGGCATCACCTGTTTCCTCGTAGAACGCTCGGCCCCCGGCCTCACCGTAGGCCGCAAGGAAGACAAGCTGGGCATCCGCGCCAGCAGCACATGCGAGCTCATTCTAAAGGACTTACGCGTCTCTCCCGACGCCGTCCTGGGCGAAATCGGTAAAGGGTACAAGGTAGCCATCGAAACTCTGAACGAGGGTCGCATCGGGATCGCCGCCCAAATGCTGGGTTTGGCGTCCGGAGCATGGCGCCACGCGGCCCGCTATGCAAAGGAACGCAAGCAGTTCGGCCAGCCCCTAAGTGCCTTTCAATCCATGCAGTTCCAGCTCGCCCGCATGGCCATGGATATCGAGGCGGCACGGCTTCTGGTTTACAACGCGGCGAGGTTGAAGGACGCTGGGGCCGACTTCGTCAAAGAGGCCGCCATGGCCAAGCTCTTCGCCAGCGAAGTTGCTGAAAAGACAGCCTCTTTGGCCGTCGAAGTGTTCGGCGGGGCGGGATTCGTGAAGGACTATCCGGTGGAGAAGCTTTACCGCGATGCGAAGATCGGCAAAATCTATGAAGGCACAAGCTTTATGCAGCTTGCGACCATCGCCAAACTGGTGCTCGCCGAGCCTTAATCCCGGATGGAAACATGCGCAAAATGATGCGTTTTAGTGTCAAATAAGCGACTTTAAACGCGGAAATAAGCGCATTTGAACTGCTCGTTTCCTCAATTCTTCTTTTCATCCTCAATGGACACGGAGATCCGCTCCGCGAGACGGTCCACCGAGGTGGTGTTCGCCATCTCCTCCAGCTCCACATCCGTCGTTCCCTGCTCAATGTCCATCTTCGACGCGATCGCGCGCAGCAGCTGCAGCGCCTTGGTGATCTCCTTCTCGGCGAGCAGGTCGATCTGCAGGTTCAGGTGGTCGCGAATGTCGGTCTTCTGCTGCATGCGGTTCTGCTTCATCAGCACAAACGTGCTCAGCAGCACGCCTTCCACCGAAACGATCATGGCCAGGAGGATGAACGGATAGGGATCGAAGCGCTTTACCCCCGGAATGACGCCCGTGTTGATCAGAAACCAAACGGTGAACCAGGCGACATGCAGGCCGACGAACCCCATGCTGCCGCTGAAACCGCCAATCGCGTCCGCGATCCGGTCCACAAAGTCACGCTTCTGCTCGAAGGCCCGCTCGAGATCCGCCACCGAGTCGATATTCGACTCGACCGTCGATCCCCTTTGCTCTCTTCCATCGCTCATCGTTATATGGATGCTCCGGATCAAAGGCGCCGCGCTTCTGTTCGGAGCGCCCCTCGAAATTCAGTGCCTGCGGGGAATCGAATACCGCCCTGGACACCTGCTGCGGACGGCAGGTTCCGACCTCCCTTGGCGGCCTTCCTCGGACCAACGCGCTATCCTGAAGAGGGTGCCTGCCTCCGCCACATCCGCCGCTGTTCGCACGCGCAGCCGCAGCACGTCGCTGCTCTCGGACTACTTCGTCCTGATGAAGCCACGCGTCTCGGCGATGGTCGTCCTCACGGCCGCGGGAGGGTTCTATCTGGGCTGCCTGCGGTCCGGCATCAGCCCGTTCACGATCAGTCTCCTGCAGGCGCTCTTCGGCATCGCACTGGTCACCGCAGGCTCCAGCGCGCTGAACCAGGCACTCGAGCGCGCGACCGACCGCCGCATGCCACGGACGGCGCAACGCCCCATGGCGCAGCACCGCATCGACCTGCCCACAGGGCTGATCACCGGATTTTTGCTGGTCTTCTGCGGCTCGTTGTACCTGGTGTGGACGACCAACCTGCTGACCGGCACCCTGACCCTGCTCACCGCGGTCACCTATGTCTCCATCTACACGCCGCTGAAGCGGATAACAACGCTGAACACGTTTATCGGAGCGTTTCCCGGAGCGCTCCCTCCGCTGATCGGCTGGACCGCGGCGCGCGGTCTCATCGAATGGCCCGCCGTCGCGCTGTTTGCGATCCTGTTCGTCTGGCAGTTCCCGCACTTCATGGCGATCGGCTGGATGTACCGCGGCGACTACGCCAACGCCGGCATCCGCGTCACGGCAACCCAGCACCCCATCAACGAGGCGGCCCGCAGCTCGGCCATCCAGGCGCTGTTCTATGCGGCGCTGATGATCCCGGTCAGCCTCTGGCCCACCTGGCTGCACGTTACCGGGATTCCCTACGCGGTCGCCGCGACCGGGCTCGGTCTCTGGTATCTCTGGGCGACGATCCGTTTCGCCCGAATCACACGAAACCCTGACGACCCGCAGAATCGAGCACTGGCCCGCCAGCTGCTGAAGGTCTCGGTCATGTACCTTCCTCTGCTGCTGTTGGGGATGGCGCTGAACGCCCAGGGACGCCTGCTGTTCTAACCCGCGCGAGGCCGCGACTTCACGGCTTCGCAATTCCGAAAGCACGATCGAGACCATGCCCGCCATCCCCGCCCCGAGCCCAACCTTCCGCACGCCAGCCTCCGTCATCTGGGGCATCATCGGCATCAGCGCCGTGGCGTCCCTGTTTCTGGCGTGGGTTGTCTACTACCACGCGCCGACAGACGTAGCGGGCACGCACCTGGCGTTTCTCCCGGCCCTGGATGCCGTGTTGAACGCCCTCTGCGCCGTCTTTCTTCTCCTTGGCTTCCGCTATATTCGCCGCCGGGAGATCACCAGGCACCGCAACAGCATGTTCAGCGCTTTTGTGGTCTCCTCGGTCTTTCTTGTGGCGTATGTGGCCAATCATGTCCTCCATGGGGACATGCTCTTTCCCCGCGCGTACCCTACGGCGCGCTTCATTTACCTGTGGCTGCTGCTGACGCCGCACATCCTGCTGGCGACCATCTGTCTGCCGATGATCCTGATCACGTTTTTCCTGTCGCTCACGGGGCGCTTTCCCGCGCACCGCAAGCTCGCCCGCTGGACCTTTCCGATATGGCTGTACGTCTCGGTCTCGGGCGTGATCGTGTACGCCATGCTGGCGGCGTTCCGCTGATGGCCGACCGCATGCAGCCCGACACGCGCAAGCTCCTCACGACCGGCTCCGCCATCTTCTTCACCGGAGTGCTCTCCGCCGTGCTGATGCTGACCCTGTTTGGCGGCGTCACACGGCAGGGACCGCACACCAACTCCGGCTGGCTGGCCCTGATCATCGCCATGGGATGCCTCCCGACCGGGCTGCTCAGCCTGGCGCTCGGCCTGGCCAAACTGATGGGGAATCGCGGCGGCTGAGGGCTTTTCCTCTCCGGCGGCGCCAAACTCCACACGGTCCTCTCTGCTATCCTCAACTCCGAAACGGAGCAAATTCATGGCACGCGGCGTCAACAAAGTGATTCTCCTCGGCAATGTCGGCAAGGACCCCGAGATTCGCACCACCGCCGGCGGCATGAACGTCGCCAGCTTCTCGCTCGCGACCGCCGAGCGCGCCAAGGATCAGCAGGGCAACTGGACGGACAAGACCGAGTGGCACAACCTGGTCGCCTTCGGACGTACCGCCGAGATCGTGCGCGACTACGTCAAGAAGGGCACCCAGCTCTACATCGAAGGCAAGATCCAGACGCGCTCCTGGGACGATAAAGAGTCGGGCCAGAAGAAGTACCGCACCGAGATCCTGGTGAACGAGATGAACCTGCTGG
>DATLMQ010000030.1:0-2552 GCA_035537215.1 Acidobacteriaceae bacterium | reverse complement strand
GGCTCGAAGCCGAAGCCAACATCACCGCCGCAGTCCCCGTCTAGCCGCCGTTCGTTGGCCATTGCGGCTGCTTCTTCCCTTGCCTTTTTGGCTGTCATTCGGAGCGCAGCGAGGAACCTGCTTTCCCTCGGTCCACCACAGACGCTAACCCCATAGCTCTCCCCAAGGGCACGGCAAACGCCGTGCCCTTTCCACCACGAAGCCCAGACGCTCTAGCCCGCCTCAGCCCCGCAGGAGTAGCATCTCGCCACAGGAGGTCTCTCATGCGTCCTCTCCTCTCCATCGCACTTGCTCTCAGCGGCGCCCCCCTGCTCGCCCAGAGCCGCTCCCACATCAACTTTGTCGCTCCGCCCCCCAGCCAGAACTGCCCGGTCGCCCTCACCGCCAGGCACTCGCCGCAGGGAGCCATGGAACAGGTCCGCCGCAGCTCGCCCCACCCGGAGCTGGGTTACAGCATCACCTTCACACCCGCCAACGCCCGCTCCATCACCCAGGCCAGGCTCACGCTCCACGGCATCTCCGGCGCACACCTCCTGCCCGCGGAAACCGCCGGCAGCAGCAGCGCAACCGAAGAGTTCACCGTCGCCCCTGCCGAGAACTCCGGCCCCCGCTTCGAGTCGATCGTCTATGCCCGAAAGCTCACCGGCGTCCAGCTGATCGAGCTCGACGAACTCACCTTCGCCGACGGCACCCGCTGGCAAAAGTCCTCGAACTCCGTCTGCCTCGTGGCCCCCAACGGCCTCATGCTCGTGGCCGCCCAAGCGAAACCCTGACCTGCCTGATCCCTCTCGCCTGACCTTGTACCCTAGCCCTATGCGCTACGGCTTCTGGCTCCCTGTCTTCGGCGGTTGGCTCCGCAACATCGACGACGAACACATGCCCGCCACCTGGGACTACGTCCGCGATCTCACCATCGACGCGGAGGCCCTCGGCTTCGACCTCACCCTCATCGCCGAGCTCAACCTCAACGACATCAAGGGCACCGAAGCCGACTCCCTCGACGCCTGGACCACCGCCGCCGCGCTCGCCGCCGTCACCCACAGGCTCGAACTCATGGTCGCCGTCCGCCCCACCTTCCACAACCCCGCCCTGCTCGCCAAGCAGGCCGCCAACATCGATCGCATCTCCGGCGGCCGCCTCACCCTCAACGTCGTCAGCTCCTGGTGGCGCGACGAAGCCCTCAAGTACGGCATCCCCTTCGATGAGCACGACGACCGCTACGCTCGCACCTCCGAGTGGCTCGACGTCCTCGACGGTTGCTGGTCCCGCCAGCACGCCAGCTTCAACGGCCGCTTCTACGACGTTGAGGACAACATCCTCTCGCCCAAGCCCGCTCCCGCCCGCACCTACTCCCGCGCCCCGCACGGCGCCACCCGTCCCACCCTCTACGCCGGCGGTGAATCCGAGACCGCCAAAAACCTCATCGCCGCCAAATGCGACGCCTACCTCATGCACGGAGACGACCCGAAGACCATCGCTGCCAAAGTCGAAGACATGAAGGCCCGCCGCGCGCAGCACCCGCACCTTGCGCCGCTCATCTTCGGCGTCACCGGCTACTGCATCGTTCGCGATTCCGAAGCCGAAGCCGGCAGGGAAGTGGACCGCATCACCGCCCAGCCCGACCCGAACAACTCGCCCGCAGGCTTCGCCAACTTCCAGCAGTGGATCACCGGCTCGCAGCTGGAAAAAAAGCTCAGCCTCCGCGACTACTCCGTCTCCAACCGCGGCCTCCACTCCGGCCTCATCGGCACCCCCGAGCAGGTTCGCCAGCGCCTCGCCGACTTCGAAGCCGCCGGCTGCTCCCTCGTGCTCCTGCAATCCTCCCCGCAGCATGAAGAGATGGCCCGCTTCTCCGCCCAGGTCATGCAGCGCGACGAGCTGGCCGCCGTCTAGCGTCAGCCCGCCTCATCTCTCTACACCGGGGCCGCGATCGGCGGCTCCGGCGTGATAAAGCGAATCCCGTACCGCTCCGAGATCGCCATCAGCCGCTCCATATCCTGCGGCACCTGCAGCACCGAGATCTCCTCCAGGTACTCATCCAGCCCTCCCGGCGTCGCGATGCACAGCATCTTCCCGTCCGTCCTCCCGCAGTTTCGAAACGTGTGCACCTGCCCGCGCAGCGTGTACACATGCTCGCCCTTCGGCACCTTGTTCCACCGCTCCCCGTCGAACATCTCGTACTCTCCCTCGAGCACCTGAAAGATCTCGTCCTCGTTCGCATGAACATGCGGCGGCGGTCCTCCTCCCGGAGGCGATGTCTGCACCAGCATCGCAAACGATCCGCCCGTAGCCTTCGTCGTCGCCATCACCTCCACCGCCTCGCCAAATACAGGAAACTGTTTCAAAGCCTTCATCTCGTCCTTCCTTTCGCTGCGCCTCGGTCCTTCAACCGCCGTTGAGGAGCGGCCCGTTCTCCGCTCTTGCCCTTGTCTCTCTTCTGTCGAGCCAGTCTCGCCTGGTCGCGATATAGCGCCTCCAGCAGCGTGTGCATCGCCCATCCCACCGCCTTGGCCACCTCACCCTCGCCCAGGTGCGCGCGATCCCGCAGCATC
>DATLMQ010000029.1:0-4350 GCA_035537215.1 Acidobacteriaceae bacterium | reverse complement strand
GGATACGTTTCCGCCGGCGCAGAGGGCATCGGCGTTTGCGCTGTACACGGTGGCGATTGTGACGGCGCCGGCGATCGGGCCGGTGCTGGGTGGGTGGATCACGGATAACTTCAACTGGCGGTGGGTGTTTCTGATCAACATTCCGATCGGGCTGGTGTCGCTGTTTCTGACGAACAAATTTGTAGAGGATCCGCCGAGCTTTGCGGCGGAGCGGCGGGGGGTGTGGGGAACGAATGGGAAGCTGCAGGTGGATGGGGTGGGGATTGCGCTGATCGGGCTGGGATCGGCGGCGCTGGAGATGGTGCTGGACCGGGGGCAGATCGACGACTGGTTCGGGTCGCCGTTTATCTGCTGGATGATGGCGCTGGGGGTGCTGTGCCTGGGGACGGCGGTGTTCTGGGAGTTGAGGCAGCGGGATCCGGTGATCGACTTCCGGCTGCTGAAGGTGAGGAACTTCGCGCTGGCGAATGTCTTCTACTTCGTGTTCGGGGTAGGGCTGTTTGCGTCGACGACGATGATTCCGCAGATCCTGCAGTCGCTGTATGGGTATACGGCGCTGAATGCGGGGCTGGTGCTGGGGCCCGGGGCGTTTGTGATTACGCTGCTGGCGCCGGTGGGGGCGCAGCTGGTGCAGCGCGGGATCGTGCATCCGCGGGTGCTGTTATTTGGAGCGCTGGTGGTGGTCGGGATCTCGTTTCTGCACTACAGCACGTTTACGCTGCAGACCGACTATACGCACTATGCGTGGGCGCGGGCGTTGCAGGGGCTGGGGTATGCGTTCTTCTTTGTGCCGCTGACGGTGGTGGCGTATTCGCAGCTGAAGCCGGAGCAGAATAACCGGGCGTCGTCGCTGACGAACTTCTTTCGCAACTGGGGAGGGAGCTTCGGGATCGCGCTGGTGACGACGATGAGTGAGCGGCGGCAGAGCTTTCACCAGACGGTGGATGGGGGGGTGCTGACGGCGTCGTCGGTGCCGCTGCAGAACGCGGTGGAGCGGACGGCGGGATACCTGCAGACGCATGGGTTTTCGCACGCGGACTCGATGGCGGCGGCATATGCGCGGGTGTACGCGGAGTTTGGGGCACAGACGCGGCTGCTGGGGTTTATGGACTGCTTCCACGTGCTTGGAGTGCTGACGCTCTGCGCGGTTCCGCTGGTGCTGCTGACGAAGAATTTCAAGGCCGGCGGGAAGGCGCCGGCGGGGCACTGAGGTGGCAGGGACGGGGTACCCCCCTCCCCCCATCTAAATTGCGCAAAGTCTTCGAAACAGGAGACTTAGGTCCGGACTTAGAGGTACACATCCGGTGCAAAGTACTGTAAACATTGAGCGCTTCGCAGACGTCCGGTGCAAAGTCTTCACAAGATGAGACTTAGCGGCGGACCTTGATGTCCGGAGCGCGCAAAGTGAGGTTAAAGAACGAAACCCGGCCAGGGCCGGGTGGAGGTTTGCTGCTGGTTCTATTGTACGGGGTGTGTCAAGCGTTTCTGGAGGATCCGGGCTGGCGGGAGGGAGCTGGCGGGAGGGCGGTGGGGGAGCTGGGTAGGGCTGGGGGGGTTCTGAGGCCGGGTTCCCGGTGGCCTGGAGGCTGGCTTCGAGGATAGCTGCGGGAGGCTATGAGATGGCTGGGCTTAGCTGGACGAAGGAAGGGACGGGGCTTTGTAGCTGGCCGGAGGGTGGGTTGGGGGCGCGAATTTTGCGGCTTCACTGCTTTGTAAACAGCGGGGGACGAAGGTACCACACAGGTGCTAAGGTAGCAGTCATCACTTCCTGCCCGGCCCTTCCCCCGCAGGTTTTCTGAGGTGAGATACATGCCCTATCAGCTGAATATCAATCGGAAGCCTCGAACGGTGGAGGCCGCGGCCGACACCCCGTTGCTTTGGGTGTTGCGCGACACGCTCGACATGAAAGGCACCAAGTACGGCTGCGGTGTGGGGATGTGCGGAGCGTGCACGGTGCTGCTGGATGGGAAGGCGGTGCGCTCGTGCCTGCTGCCGGTGGCGCAGGCGACGGGGAGCATCACCACGATCGAGGGGCTGGCGGAGGGCGAGAAGCTGCATCCGCTGCAGCAGGCGTGGGTGGACCTGGATGTGGCGCAGTGCGGCTACTGCCAGGGCGGACAGATTCTGAGCGCGGCGGCGCTGCTGGCGGAGAAGCCGAAGCCGACCGACCAAGACATTGCGACGGCGATGAGCGGGAACCTGTGCCGCTGCGCCACCTATAACCGCATCAAGGCGGCGATTCACCAGGCTGCCGAGACGAAGGCTTAGGAGAGCACCATGCAGATAGCGGAACACATCGCGCAATTCGACGCCGAGATGCAGGCCCTGATCGCCGAGGTGCACACGATGCCCGAGCCGGCGGCGACGACCATGGGACGGCGATCCTTTCTGAAGCTGGCCGGGCTGGCGGGGGGCGGACTGGCGCTGGCGTTCACGCTGGACACGCGGCCGGCACGCGCCGAAGGACTTGCAGGGGAGCGAGCCGGGGACGGTGGGGGCGAGCCGGCGGGGCTGAACGCGTTTGTGCGGATTACGCCGGACAACTGCGTGACCTTGTATTCGAAGGGCCCGGAGATCGGGCAAGGGATCAAGACGGCCTTTGGCCTGATCCTGGCCGAGGAGCTGGAGGCTGACTGGAAGACCGTGATGGTGGACCAGGCGCCGATCAATCCGAAGGTGTACGGGAACCAGGGAGCGGGCGGGTCGACGTCGATTCCGCGGGCGTGGGACCAGCTGCGGCAGGCGGGCGCGACGGCTCGGCTGATGCTGGTGGGGGCGGCGGCGAAGCAGTGGAATGTGCCGGTGGGTGAGTGCTGCGCGGCGGACAGCGTGGTGACGCATACGCCTTCCAAGCGGACGCTGACGTATGGCGCACTGGCCAAGGCGGCCGCGGAGCAGCCGGTGCCGGACGCGACCAAGGTGCCGCTGAAGAAGACCAGCGAGTACAAGCTGCTGGGCAAGCGCTACACGGGCGTGGACAACCGCAAGGTGGTGACGGGGCAGCCGCTGTTCGGGATCGACGTGCAGATGCCGGGCATGCTGTATGCGAACTACGTGAAGTGTCCGGCGGTGGGCGGCAAGGTGAAGAGCGCCAACCTGGAAGAGATAAAGAAGATGCCGGGGGTGGTGGACGCGTTTGTGCTGGAGGGGACGAACACGCCGGCGGAGGTGATGCCGGGGGTGGCGATCATCGCGAAGTCGACGTGGGAGGCCTTCAAGGCGAAGGACGCGCTGAAGGTGGAGTGGGACGAGAACACGGCGTCCAAGGACTCGTTTACGGCGATAGCGGCGAAGGCCAAGGAGCTAGGGCCGACAATGCCGAGCCCGCCGGCGACGAACGTGGGCGATGTGGACGCGGCGTTTGGATCAGGGGCGAAGGTAGTGGAGGCGGCGTACGACTACGCGATGGTCTCGCACCAGCAGCTGGAGCCGCAGAACAGCACGGCGTGGTGGCACGACGAGAAGATGGAGATCTGGACGCCGAGCCAGATGGCGGATCGCGGACTTTCGCTGGTGGCGAAGGTGCTGAACATGCCGGAGGACAAGATCACCATCCACCAGACGCGGGCGGGCGGAGGGTTTGGGCGGAGGCTGGCGAACGACTACATGTGCGAGGTGGCGATGATCGCCACGCGCGTGAAGGCGCCGGTGAAGCTGCAGTGGAAGCGCGAGGACGACTTTGCGCATGACCTGTTCCGGGCGGGCGGGTACCACTTTCTGAAGGGCGCGGTGGATGCGAAGGGCAAGCTGATCGCGGTGCAGAATCACCTGGTCTCGTTTACGGGGGACGGGGTGCGGCCGGTATCGGGCGGGGCGCGGAGCAACAACAGCTTTCCGGAAGACATGGCGGCGAATGTGCGCTATGGCGTGACCCTGATGCCGCTGCAGATTCCGTGCGGAGCGTGGCGGGCGCCGACGGATAACGTGCAGATGTTTGTGGCGGGGAGCTTTCTGCATGAGCTGGCGCTGGCGGCGGGGCGGGATCATGTGGAGTTTCTGCAGGAGTGGTTTGCGCGGCCGCTGAAGACGCCGGAAGGGCCGGCGAAGGGCGTGCCGGTGGACGTGAGCCGGAGCTACAACGCGACGCGCGCGGCGGGTGTGCTGAAGCTGGCGGCGGAGAAGTCGGGGTGGGGCAAGAAGCTGCCTCCGGGGCGCGGGTTGGGGATCGCGTTTGCGTGCTCGTATGGAGGGCACGTGGCCGAGGCCGTGGAGCTGAGCGTGGACGCGAGGAAGCACGTCACGGTGCACAAGATTACGGTGGTCGCCGACATCGGGCCGATCATCAACATGAGCGGCGCGGAGAACCAGGCGCAGGGGGGTGCGATCGATGCGCTTTCGACGGCGATGGGG
>DATLMQ010000028.1:0-3557 GCA_035537215.1 Acidobacteriaceae bacterium | reverse complement strand
CGACTTCCAGGGGCGCTATGCCGGCTCGGTGCTCGGTTTCGCCTGGTCCCTCGTTCAGCCGATGTGGCAGCTCGTCCTCTTCACGTTCGTCTTTTCGACCGTGATGAAGGTCTCCCCGGCGGGGATGCGCACCGGCCATTTCGCCATCTTCCTGTTCGGCGGGCTGCTGCCCTGGACGGCCTTGCACGAGGGGGTGCTGCGCGCCTCCACGGCCATCACGGACAATTCCAGCCTGGTCAAGAAGCTGCGCTTCCCCTCGGAGATCCTGGTGCTGGCGGTGGTGCTGGCGGCGCTGCTGCACCAGGCCATCGCGGCGGCGGTGTTCGTCGGGGTCCTCATCTTCCTGGGCGAGCTCTCCTGGCGGGGCCTGCCCCTTCTGCTGCTGGCGGTGCCGCTGCAGGTGGGCTTGACGCTCGGGCTGGGGCTGGTGGTGGCCTCCGTCCACGTCTTCTTCCGGGACACGGCCCAGCTTCTGGGCATGGTCCTCAACATCTGGTTCTACCTGACGCCGATCGTCTACCCCCTGGCCATGGTGCCGGCGAGGTTCCGCACCTGGTTGGAGTGGAATCCGCTGACCACCCTCGTCGAGCTCTACCGGCAGGCTTTCCTGGGCGGCGAGACCGCCTGGGCGCCCGGAGCGGCGAGGCTGGCCCTCGTGGCCGCCGTGCTAGTATCCGGCGGCTTTTGGCTCTTCCGCAGCCTCAAGCCCGCCTTCGTCGACGAGATCTGAAGAAAGAGGAGTTTCATTCATGTGGCACATCGTTCCATGTGACAGGCGTCCGTTCGTTCCGGCGCTCTGTTTCTTTGCTTTTCTTGCCCTGCTCCAGGCCGGTTGCAGCGGCAACCAGACGGCCGGAAAGCCGGGAGCCGCGAAGACCGCGGCCAGCGGCTCCCAGGCAGCGCCGGCCCCCGGCGCCAGTGCCGCGGGTGCCGCGAACGGCCAGGCAGCGGACAGCCATCCGGAGGTGACCCCGGTCGCCGCGGCCGAAGCGAACCGGGGCGTGGAGCCGCTCGAGGGCCCCATCCCGCTTTCGCCGCCGGACGGCAAGTGGCTCACCGACGAGTTTGGCCGCAAGTACTTCGTCCACCGCATCAAGAAGATTCCACAGGCCTGGATCTGGGTGGAGGAAGGCAAGCGGGTGCAGTTGGCGCGGGGCCTGATGTTCGACGTCGTGAGCAATGACGAGACCTCCTTCGACGTCAAGATCTACGGCACGGACGCAAAGATGGCGGCCAACATCGCGGAAGCCGGGAGGCGGGTTCCCACCCCCGAGGAGCGGGCCAAGATCGCGGCCACCTACCGGACGGAGGTCGCCCCTTCCGACCGGCTGACGTTCACTCCCTTCAGCCAGGGCCTGCCCACGCATGGGCAGTGGCGCCAGGGCTTCGCGGTGGCGGACGTCAACGAGGATGGCAACCTCGACATCGTCCACGGGCCGCCGCGCAAGGGCGGCAGCACGCCGGCGATCTTCCTCGGCAACGGCCAGGGGGGGTGGCGCCGCTGGAACGAGGCGACCTACCCGTCCATTCCGTTCGACTACGGCGACATCGCGGTGGCCGATTTCAACGGCGACCGGCATCCGGATCTGGCGATCGCCAGCCACCTGCGGGGCATCACCGTTGTGGTGGGCGACGGCAAGGGCAACTTCCGGCCGTGGAGCGAGGGCATCGAGTTCGAGGCCGACGACCAGGACAAGCCCATCTTCTCCTCCCGCGCCATCACGGTGGTGGACTGGAACGGCGACGGCCGCACCGACGTCCTGGCCTGGGGCGAGGGACCGCGCCTGGCGGCGACCCGCATCGAGGGGGGAGGCGGTGAGTTCAGCAGCGGCTCCCGCGACGCGGTGGTCTACCTGAACAAGGGGGACGGCACGTGGCAGAAGAAGGCCGCGGAGAGCTCGGGCCGGAGCTACGGCGACTCCATACGGGTGGCCGATTTCAATGGCGACAAGCGGCTTGATTTCGCCGCCGCCTCGTCGCTCACCAACAACCGGACGCTCCTCTACCTGGCCCAGGAGGACGGCTCCTGGAAGGGCTCTTCGATCGACCTGCTGCGGCCGCAGGCCACCTTCCGCGGCATCGCCGAGGGCGATTTCAACCGCGATGGGCGTACGGACCTGGCCGTCGGCTACGCGAGCACCGAGCTCGGCATCGCGAGGACGGGCATCGACCTTCTCCTGGCGCGTCCGGACGGCTCGTGGGACCGCCGTCCCCTGGGTTCCGAGGAGGGCCGGGCGGGAGTCTGGTCGCTCGGCGCGGGCGACCTCGACGGCGACGGCGCTCTCGACCTGGTGGGTATCACCGGCGAGGGGAGCGGCTGGGTGTTCCTCGGCGACGGCAAAGGCTCCTTCACCCGCGAGCAGAGCCCGGAGCTGGCGCCGCAGGAGCCCGGCTGCACGGGCTATCACGTGGAGCTGGTGGATCTGGACAAGGACGGGGCGGCCGAGCTGGTCGCCAGCTACGCCGGGGAGGGCTCGCTGTCGCCGCTCGGCGGCGTGGGGAAGTGCGCTTCGGGAGGAAGCCTGAGGGCGTGGAAGGCGTCGCGCCAGGGAGCGCGCTGATGCGTTCCTTCTCCCATTGTGCTATGTTAACGCGCGCTGATTCCCTGTAGAGCGTTGGGCTGTTTGGGCGGTTTCTTTGTTGGATGTGGGCTTGACACCTACGTCGAACCGCCCATATAGTGCGGAAGCATAAAAGTATCGGAGAGGGCGAAGAGATCGACACCGGCCGCTCGCTCCGGTTTTTCGGGTGCGCTTCATGCGGCGTTTGCCGCTTTGTGGAAGTAGAATAGAAGGACGAGATATTGTCGTTGGGTTCGATAAACGTTTCGGTCTAAAAACTTTGAACAGGAGGTGATGTCTTCTTCAGGAGAGTGGGACGAAAGTTGACGAGAGTCAGCTGTCCTCAGCAGTCCGTTTCTAGCTAAACCGTATTCGAGGAGGTATTTTCATGAAGAAGATCACGCTTTGCCTCGCCTTGGTGGGCCTCATGGTCCTAGGCGGTCAGGCAATTGCAGAGATCTGCACCATCGACGACGTGCCGGCGGCAACCCTGCTGCTGCCGTACTTCGAGGTGGATCTCAACAGCACGAACGGCGTCAACACGCTGTTCTCCATCAACAACGCTTCCGCCGCCGCGGCGATCGCGCACGTCACCCTCTGGACGGACCAGTCGATTCCGACCCTGGACTTCGACGTCTACCTGTCGGGCTATGACGTGCAGACCATCAGCGTGCGGGACATCTTCAACGGCAACCTGCCGCGCACCGCCGACCGCGGTGCCGACGCCGGCGACGCGACGAGCCCGAGCCCGCCGCTCGGCTCGGGTCAGGCTGCCAACGTGAACCCGTTCTCGGGTCCGTTCACCCCGGGTACGCCGACCGAGTTCGACTTCGGCGGCTCTTCGGGTCCCTGCGTGGCTCCGTACACGAACCCGGTGCTGGACAACTTCCGTGTGACCAACCTCCGGGCGGCTCACACCGGCAACAACGCTCCGGCTTACGGCGGCTGTCTGGCTGCCAACTATGGCGACAACACGGTTCGCGGCTACATCACCGT
>DATLMQ010000027.1:0-2132 GCA_035537215.1 Acidobacteriaceae bacterium | reverse complement strand
CCAGCAGGGTTCCTTCCTGAACAGGAATCACTGGTCCTTCAATTCCAAAAGCATGGCGGCTGCGGAGTTCGCGCCATCACCCACGGCCCACGATGTTCTCTTGGTCGGCGACAGCATCGTCCTAGGCGGCAACAAGTACCGCCTAGAGGATCGTCTCGGACCTCAACTGGCCAGGCTCACCGGGCTACCGGTCTGGCCTGTGGCGGCAGGCAGCTGGTCCTTGCGTAACGAGCTGATTTACCTGCGGCAGCATCCGGATGTCGTGGCGGGCGTGGACGCATTCGTGTTCGTCCTCAACAGCGAGGATTTCGAGCAGGCATCGTCATGGACCTGCGACCTGATCCACCCCCGGGAGCGCCCTGCCCTGGCCGTCGTCTACCTGTTTCGCAAGTACATCAGGGGCGGCTGCGAAGACGCGCGTCCCGACCTGAAGGTCCCTGAGGGTGACTGGAAGCAGGACCTTGCCGCGTTCGTCGCCACTCCGGGCGCAGGAGGCAAGCCCCTCACGTTTTTCCTCTACCCGGGCCGGGATGACTTCTCGGGAACCTGGGTGGATCCGCGCGCGAGCGAACTGCGCGCAGCCGGTGCAGTCCATGTATATCCAATCGGCAGCGATGCCCGGTGGAAGCCCTCCTTTTACCGGGACGGAATCCACCCGACCGAAGAGGGCTATCGAGTGCTCGCATCCATCATCTGGGATCAGGTGCGCACTCTACTTCCGCCAAGCGACTGAGACCGACATCCTGGGCGCCTGCCCACCCCGGCACCTTGTGCAGGCACACCGACGAGCGCGGAACATTGATGCGCGTGGTTCATGTCACCACGCCCGTGGGCGCGCTTCGCGGCTCGCCCGCACGCTGCTTCAGTTCGCGCGGCGGTAGTGAACGGCGACTGCTCCGCAGCGGAGCGGATGCGACGAGACGAGCTCGAGCTGTCGAGTGCCGGGCAGCCCTCCCTGGTACAGCGTGGGGCCGTGGCCTGCAATGCGCGGGTGGACGAGGAACCTGTACTCGTCAATGAGATCGAACCGCTCCAGTTCAATGGCAAGGCTGCTGCTCCCGAGGAGCACGCCGGCAGGGTTCGCGGCCTTGAGCTTCTGCACGCCGGCGCGCAGGTCCCCTTCGACCAGGTGGCTGTTCGTCCAGCGGAAGTCGGTCCGCGTCGAGGACACCACGTACTTCGGCTTTGCTTCCAGCTTGACCGCCCACTCGCGGATCGCCGGGGGCGCGTCGCTGTCACCGCGCGCGACCGACGGCCAGTAGCTTTCCATCATCTCGTAGGTGACGCGCCCCCACAGCATCGCCGCGCTCTGGTCCATGAGGCGGGTGAAGAAAGCATGTGTCTCGTCGTCGGCGACACCCTCCCGATGATCGACGCAGCCGTCGAGGGTGACGTTGATGCTGAAGGTCAGGAGTCCCACCCGGCAAGTCTATGCCACCCCGCCACTCGCTGATGAGCGGTCGTTCTGTCGGGATGTCAGCGTCTGGCCGGAACGGCCGTCTCGCTGGGTCGTCCCGTCAGAGCCTGGAGTTGGAAACGCAGTCAAACCCGAAGGTCTGCACCGGGCCTAGGGAACCATCCGGCTTCTGTGGAAAGTAGTTGAAGCGGAACTGCCGCGCCTTCATCTTGATGATCTCCTTCACCGGTGCCGACGTTGCGGCCACGTCGCTTTGCTCTACCGAAGTCACGATGACTTCGGTCATCTGGACGGTGTAGTACTCCTGCTGTTCTCTGCCCGCGCGCCGGAACGTGATGGTGCCGTTTGCGATGCGCGCGCCGGTCAGCACGCTCATGATCAAGCCCGGGCTGGCAGCATCGATCTGCTTGGAGACCACGATATCCCCGCAGGAAGCCGCCTTGCCCGCAGCGCCGGAGCCGTAGCCGAAGTTGGCACCGCTCTGCACCGACTGGGAGTAGGACTCGAGTTCAATTTCCCGGCGATGCCGCTCATCGGTCGAACTCCCCTCGATTCCACTCAGCCGCAGGAACAGGTCTTGTGTGGCGATGGCTGGCGTCGCGAACACCAGCGACGAGGCCATGAGCGGCCCGATGATGAGTCTCGAAAGCGGGCGATACGAGCGTGATGAGGCTGGCATGGAAACTCCAGTGCGGTGAGATGGCAGCTCGAAGGT
>DATLMQ010000026.1:0-35521 GCA_035537215.1 Acidobacteriaceae bacterium | reverse complement strand
AGACACAGCCGCCTGAGGTATATCGGACGGCGAGCGTGGAGCAGCTGGAGAAAGAGGTCTCGACGCGGGATGCAGCGATTCAGACGCTGAATGCCGCGGTGCTGATTACGGCGACTACGGGCGGAGGCAAAGAGGGCAAGGTGACGACGTATACGTCGTTCCGGGGCTACATCTTCGTGCGCAAGCCGCGCGATCTTCGAGTGCTGCTGCAGCTGCCGGTGATCGGATCGCGGGCGCTGGACATGGTGAGCGATGGGCAGCAGTTTACGCTGCTGATTCCACCGCGGAACCGGGCGATTGTAGGCAGCAACCAGGTGACGAAGCCTTCAAGGAACGGGCTGGAAAACCTGCGACCGGGGGTGTTCTTCGATTCGCTGCTGGTGCCGGGAGTGAAGCCTGAGGAGTTTGTGGTGCTGTCGGAGTCGAGGCGCGTGCTGGCCCCTGAGAAGGGCCGGAGGGCGGCGATCGAAGAGCCGGACTACGATCTTGCTGTCCTAAAGAAGCGCGAGGGGAACACGATGCAGCTGGAGCGGCTGGTGCACTTCAGCCGGATTACGATGCTGCCGTTTCAGCAGGACATTTTTGACGACAACGGCGAGATTGTGACGCAGGCCACGTATGACAAGTACCAGGAGTTCGGGGGACAGCAGTTCCCTACCCTGATCAACATACGTCGGCCGCTGGATGAGTACGCGCTGAAGATCGATGTGACGAAGCTGACACTGAATGAGAAGCTGCAGGACGATCAGTTTGAGCTGAAGCTGCCGGCGAATATCGCTGTGCAGCGGATGGATTAAGGGATCGATTAGAAGAACCTAGGTGAGGCCGGCACGGTGGGCGTGTTCGGCGATCTGCTCATTGACCTCAAGAGCGAGGGCGAGAGCGGCGCGACCGGCGGTGCCGGAGACGACCGGCACTGTGCGATTGCAGACTGCCGAGAGGAAGCTTTCGATTTCGAGACGAAGAGGTTCGGCGCGGGGGAGCTCGAGTTTGTCGAGCTTGAGGCCGGCGCTGGGGTGCGAGGCGGGGACGATAGCGGCGAGGGCTTCCGGCGAGAGCGGGCCTTCGTGGCCGACCTGGATGGCGAGGAGCTCCTGCCGGGCGAAGTCGAGCGAGAGGTACTCGCGGGGCTGAAAGAGACGGAGCTTGCGGACCTGCTCGGTGGAGACGCGGGAGGCGGTGAAGTTGGCGACGCAGCCGGAGTCGAACTCGATGCGGGCGTTGGCGATGTCGACCTTACGGGAGAGTACGGGAAGGCCGACGGCGCGGACCTCGCGAACGGGCGATGCGGCGAGTGCGAGGACGATGTCGAGGTCGTGGATCATGAGGTCGAGAACGACGTCGACATCGAGCGAGCGCGGCGTGAAGATGCTGAGGCGATGGGCCTCAAAGAACATGGGGCGGGTGATGCGCCGGGTGACCGCGATGACGGCGGGGTTGAAGCGCTCGAGATGGCCGACCTGGACGATGCGGCCGAGCGAAGCGGCGAGCGCGAGGATGCGGTCGGCTTCGGCGAGCGAGGCAGCGAAAGGTTTTTCGATGAGGACGTCGAGGCCGGCGCGGAGGAGTTGGTCGGCTACGGACGCGTGCTGCACGGTAGGCACGCAGACGGAGGCCGCACTGAGCGAGAGGCCGGCGCGGAGGAGCTCGTCGACGGAGGCGAAGGCGGGGATGTCGAGGTGCTGGACGGCGCGCCGGCGAACGTCGGGGTTGGACTCGACGACAGCCGCCAGCTGCACGGGCACAGGAGCTGAGGCGAGGTGTTCGAGCTCGCGGTAGACACGGAGATGATTGCGGCCAAAGGCGCCGGCACCGATGACCGCGACGGGAAGTGGAGCCACGGCTTACTTCTTGGGCGAGGAAGACTCGACAGCCTGACGGCAACGAGCGTAGAGCTCCAGAAGCTGGGCGATCTGGTCCTCGGACTTGGCCGGCGACGGTGGACCGAAGCCGGTGGAAGCGGCGCCGGTGCGGCCGACGTTGGCGTGCGGGGCGATGAACTTGAGCAGGTCGAGAGCGATGTCTTCGGAGCGACGGGCCGAGGAGTTGGAGCTGGAATCCATGAGTGCCTTTCGGGGTGCTACGTAGGCGATGGTAGCGGGTGAGTTGAGTCGGGCGCAACGGGCGGCCCGGCGCGGAGAGGTGTGAGCTGAGGCTCCCGCTCTGTGCGGCTTTGGGGAAGACGGGGTTCTGCGGAGCGGGACCGGCAAGAGTTTTGTTTCTGGAGGTGTGATGCGAGGAGTGAGACGAGGATTGCTGCTGGTGACCGTGGTGGTCGGCTGGCTGGGAGCGTGGTACGGGGTGGCGATGGCCCAGGTCACGACTACGACGATCCAGGACACGGTGTATCGGGCCGACGGAACGGTAGCGGGCGGAAGCGTAGTGGTGAGCTGGCCGACGTTTACGACGTTGGCTGGCGCAGCGGTGGCTTCCGGGACGAGCTCGGCGACGATTGGAGCGAATGGGACGCTGAGCATCACGCTGGCTCCGAATGCGGGAGCGACGCCGACCGGGACGTATTACACGGCGGTGTTTCACCTGAACGATGGGACGACGAGCCGGCAGTACTGGGTGGTGCCGGTGAGCGCGACTCCGGTGAAGCTGGGGACCGTGGAGAGCCAGGTGCTGCCGACGAGTCTGGCGATGCAGACGGCGTCGCGGAATTATGTGGACACGGCGATTGCGGCGGCGCTGAGCTCGGGAACGGGGACGGGAACGTCGACGGCGTACATCCAGAAGACCGGGGATACGATGTCGGGACCGCTGCTGCTTGCAGCGGATCCGGTGAGCGGGAACCAGGCGGCGGATAAGAACTACGTCGACAACAACGTCACGGCGATTGCGGCGGGGCTGGGGCAGAAGGTGAGCCTGATGCCGAGCAGTGCGCAGGTGATCGCGCAGCCGAGCGGAACGCAGATGCAGATCAATGCGCTGAACGGTGAGCTGTACGCGAGCCAGTTCCAGAACGGCGATGGGAACAACGGAATTTCAAATGCGCTGACGAGCACAGCTTGCGGAACGGGCTGCGTGTTGAAGGTGGAACCGAGCTACGGACCGGGGGAACCTGTGATACAGGGGCAGATTCCCCAGGCTGGACGTGTGGTGGATGCGCGCGGTGGCAACGAGACCATCGTGGTCGTTGATCCGGCGAACCGGAACGGGGGCCTGAGCACGAGCCTGAACCTGACACAGGTTTCGACGCGGACGGATGCGAATGCAAGTACGACGGGCAGTAACGGTGTGGGGACGTCGCATGTAACGCAGAACCTGACGAACATGGCACTGACCGGTGGATCGAATCAGCTGCCTGGCAACGTGGAGAATCCGCCGTATGGGAAGGCTACCTATGGCGTGACGCAGGATACGGGGAACTATTACACGCTGGGGCAACATGTGCAGAGCACGCACAATATCAACTGCTACGGCGTGGGCGATTGTCTTGCCGGCGGCATGTTCCTGACGAGCTCGGGCGGGTACAGGGACATGGCGGACGAGGGAGCCCATCCGTTCGATCTGCAGGTGACGGAGGACTGGCGTGTATTCCAGGGGACGTGCTGGAGCGGATGCACGACGGGCTCGACGGCGGTGATGGTGAATCCGACCGCGGGCGGCGGAACGCAGGGCGAAGGACGATACCTGATCAACAAGAATCCGGGGAAGGTGATCACAAATGGAAGCCTGACCGGATCAGGGCGCGACCTGTTTGGCAGGGCAAGCTTTACAGGGGCGAGCTTTCCGGTGAGCGTGTTTCTGCAGACAGCGGCTCCGGCTACGTCGCAGGCGAAGAACGTGGCACCGGGCACGGTGACGCTGCCGATCGCGACCAGCAATCTGCCGACGGGGTCGTTTGCGGCAACCACGGCTGTGCTACCGCACTCTGGTGTGGCCTGCGTGGCCGATCCGGTGGCGGCGGTGCTGTTTCCGAACTTTGAGACGGCGAACTACACGGTGGTGGACGCGACGCACATCAGCCTGACGCTGAACAAGGTACATATCTCAGGCGCGACGATTGCGGTCGGAGGGCTGTGCGGCTACGGGCTGGAGCAGACGGTCGATACGAACGGGCAGCTGCGGCAGGTGTTTCCGGTGGTGGGGTCGATCAACTCGACCACTCTGTACTATGCAGACGCGATTACCCCGCTGGTGGCGAACCAAGAGGGCTCGAGCACGAGCGCCTACCAGAACATCACACTGCAGGTGGCTTCAATTGCACGGCAGGGCAACGTGACGACGGTGACGCTGACCGGCAACATGCCGCAAGACGTGAATGGGCTGACGTTCACGGTAAGCGGAGTGGCGGACCCGAGTTATAACGGCAGCTTCAAGGTGACGACCACGGGCGCGAATACGCTCACCTATCCGAACAACGGGACGGATGGGACGAGCAGCGGCGGCCAACTGACGTTTCTGACCGGAGGTTATGTTCTGTATCCGATGGCCGAGGTGTTGAGTGTCTACGATCCCGCGAACAAGCAGGTGGATGGGCTGTTGACGCTGGCGGCGAACACTGTGGCCTGGGCGTCAGGAGATGCGGTGGAAGAGCCGCACTTTTATCAGCAGTCGACATTTGCGGATACGGAGTTTGTGACGCAGTTTATGCCACGGCCGGTGCAGTATGCGAGCGCAGGCAAGCAGTATCAGGGACAGGTGGGACCGGGCGTCCGCGGATGGTCGATCACGAATGCAGTGCCGGCGAGTAACTACATCGGCGCGGGCGGGACACATCAGCTTCCGGACAATGCGTACATGGCAGTCGGTCCGTGGAAGACGGACTTCGAGGTGGACGCGGGTACAGATGCGCTGATCCACGCGCATTGCAACGTGCATGGATGCAACCGCTGGAACTCGGGGTATTCGCTGTTCGCATTGGACTCGGCGCACGGAGAGGATTTTCTCTACTACGACCCGAACGGAAGCAGCGCTACGTGGATCATGGGCGGGCAGACCTTTACGTTCTCGGGGGGCGGCTTCAACGCGAACACGATCAATGTGGCGAACCTGTCTGCGTCTGCGCTTGTCAGCGGATATGCGGGACGGGCGCAATTGGCGGCCGGCGGCAGCTCGGGGTATAGCAACTTCACGCTGAACGGGAACAACGCGGACGGATCGAGGATAGGATTTATCGGGGGCGGGGCGGGCGACGCCAACCTTTACCTGGATGTGCCGACGGGTGGAGGGTTCCACTTCCGGGTGAACAATGTCCACGCGATCACGTTCACGGGAGATGGCGGCGGAACCGTGATGACAAACGTGCTGCAGGCCGGGCAGGTGACGGGAAGCGGACCGGCTCCTTCGGTGGGCACTGGAAATGGGACCGGCGGCGGGAGTGCAAGCTTGAGTGGAACGGCGCTTTCCGGTGTGCTGACGGTGACGACGGGAGGAGCGCCGAATGGATCGAGCGTTGTGGCCAATGTCGGCTGGTCGCTGCCGTCGAGCACTGTGCCGCAGGGATGCTCGCTGATGCCTCGCAATGCGGCGGCGGCAGCGGCGACAGGAACGATCTACACGGGCGCACCGAGTGCGAGCGGATGGACGGTGAATGTGGGCTCGTCATCGCTGGCTGCCGGGACGACGTATGCGTGGTCGTACCAGTGCATGTAGCCGGATGAGGATGTAGTGAGGCGAGGGGTCACGGAACTGGATGCACTGTTGGAGCTGGGCCGCCGGATGGATGGGCGGCCCGCTGCTTCAGTAGAGCTTGCGGCATCGTTGTTGCGGGTGCGAGGGCGAGATGGGAAGATTCAGCCGCTCGAGGCGAACGCGGTGCAGCGAGCGTTTGAGGAACGCCGCGGACGACAGAACGTGGTGCTGAAGGCTCGGCAGATGGGGCTGACGACGTGGGTGGCGGGCAGGTTTTTTCTGCGCACGATCACACGGCCCGGGACACTGACGCTGCAGGTGGCCCATACGCGGGAGGCGGCGGAGGCGATCTTCGCGACGGTGCGGCGGATGTGGGAGCAGCTGCCGGCGGATCTGCGCGATGGGCCGCTACGGTTGCAGCGCGGCAATGTGGGACAGCTGGTGTTCGCGGAACTGGATAGCGAGTTCAGAATATGCAGCGCGGCCGATGCAGGCGCGGGCCGCGGGTTGAGCGTGCAGAACCTGCACTGCAGCGAGGTGAGCCGGTGGCCGGGGGATGCGGGTGTGACGCTGGCTGGATTGCGCGCGGCGCTGGTTCCGGATGGAGAGCTGGTGCTGGAGAGCACGCCGAACGGAGCGCAGGGGGCGTTCTATGAGGAGTGGTGCTCGGGTGTTGAGGAAGGCGCAGGAAATGAAGAGGGGCTGGTGCGGCACTTCTTTCCCTGGTGGATGGAAGGGGCGTATGTGGGGCCTTGTGTTGAGCCCGACGCGATGAGCGCGGAAGAGTGTGGACTAGTGGCGCGGCATGGTTTGAGGCCTGAACAGATCGGGTTTCGGCGGGGGCTGGAGCGCGGGTATGGAGCGCTGCGGTCGCAGGAGTTCGCAGAGGATGCGGAGAGCTGCTTCCGGGCTACGGGAGCGTGCTGCTTTGACGTGGATAGATTGGAAGAGCGGGCGAGAGAGGTTCCGGAGCCGCTGGAGATGCGACGTGGTGGAGCGTTGCAGGTGTGGCTGAGGCCGGCTCCGGGCCGGAGCTATGTGGTGTCCGCGGATTCTGCGGGCGGCGGTAGGGAGGGAGACTTCGCGGCCGTGCAGGTGGTGGAGGTAGCGACGGGGCTGCAGTGCGCGGAGCTGCGCGAAAGGCTGCGCCCGGCGGAGTTGGCGCGGGTGGCTGTGGAACTCGCCCGACAGTATGGAGATGCACTGGTTGCGGTGGAGCGGAATAATCACGGCGCGGCAGTGCTGGCGTACATGGAGATGAACGAGCGGTACGGGCAAGTCTATCGGCAGGGCGGCGAAGCGGGGTGGTTGACGACGGCGGCGTCGAAGCCGGAGATGATTGCGAGGATGGGAACGCTGCTGGCGGATTCTCCGGAGCGGTTTATGAGCCGGCGGCTGCTGGGTGAGTGCAGGACGTTTGTGGCGGATGAACGCGGCCGGACGGCGGCGGCCGGAGGAGCGCATGACGACCTGGTGATGGCTATGGCGATCGCCCAGGCGGTGCGGGCGGAGTGCCTGGAGTCGGCGAAGATGAGGGCCCGTGTAGCGTGAGGCTTTGATGCTGAGCTGCTTGGCTGGGCAGGTAGTTGGTTTAGGCTGCTGATGAGGGTGCGCGGTGGCGGTTGTTGCGGTGCAAGCGATTCACAAGATGCGCGGAGGGGCGCAGAGCCAGTTGATGCTGGGTGCGGACGGGCATCTGTGGGTGGTGAAGTTTCAGAACAATCCGCAGCATCTGCGGGTGCTGGCGAATGAGCTGATCGCGACGCGGATCGCTGAAGCGGTTGGACTGACGGTGCCGAGGAGCGACGTGGTCGAGGTGAGCGAATGGCTCGTGCAGCACAGTCCGAGCATGATGATCGAGCTGGGACGGGGAGTGCGGGAGCGATGCTCGCCGGGGCTGCAGTTTGGAAGCCAGTTTGTGGGTGGGCTGATGCCGGGGCAGGTGGTGGATTATCTGCCGGAGCCGCTGATGGGTGAGATTCGGAACCTGGCGGAGTTTGCCGGGATCCTGGCGGTAGATAAGTTCACAGGCAACTGCAACGGACGGCAGGCGGTGTATGAACGGAAGGCGAGGGAACGGAAGTACAGGGCGGTGTTTATCGACCAGGGCTTCTGCTTCAACGCGGGGGATTGGAGCTTTCCGGACTCGCCGCTGCGCGGGGTGTTTGCGCGAAACTCGGTGTATGCCCGGGTGACGGGATGGTCGAGCTTCGAGCCGTGGCTGTCGCGGATCGAGAAGATCGAGGCGGACCGAATGTGGGCGATTGCGGAGGAGGTGCCGCCGGAGTGGTACGGTGGAGACCTTCGCGTGATCGAGCGATTGATGGAGCAGATGTTGCAACGGCGTGGCCGGGTACGCGAGTTGATTGAGGCGTTTCGGCTGTCGGATCGAGAGCCATTCCCAAATTGGGGAACGAGTAAGAATATTTTTATGCCGAGGCGCTTCTCAATCGAGGGAGACGCGGGCAATCTGGTGATGTAGGAAGGTGGGGGAAGGTTGGCGGAGCGGATCCAATGCGAGTTCTCCCTGATCCGGTATGTGCCGGATGTGGTGAAGGGGGAGTTCGCCAATATCGGCGTGATCCTGCGGGAGGCTGGACGGCCCGAGGACGCTGTGGTGCGGTTTACGCGCGACTGGGCAAGGGTGCGGTGCCTGGATCCGGGCGCCGATGTGGAGCTGCTGGAGTCGCTGGAAGAGGAGATCGGGGAGCGTCTGCGCGCGGGTGTGGATGAGCGCGTGAACGCGAAGCCGGTGCTGGGAACGCTGGAGGATTCGCTTTCGAACAGTGTGCAGCTGACAGAGATGCGCGGGACGTTGGCGGAGAGTCTGCCGGCGGAGATGGAGCAACTGCTTGGGATGTATGTGGAGACGTTGAAGGCCACGCCGGCGCGACGCAGAGTGAGTGGGCGAGCGGCCATTGTGGGCAGGATGCGGCAGGAGTTTGAGCGCGCCGGTGTATGGGGACTGATGCGGAAACGTATCGCGGCGGCGCAGTATACGCAACCGGGGGATCCGTTGAAGATCGATTGCGGGTATCGCAATGGACAGGTGCGGATGTTCCAGGCGGTGTCGCTGCAGAGCGATGCGGAGTTCGCGAAGGGAATGGCGTATTCGGCCGCAGAACTTCGTGAAGGTGTGGCGAAGATTGACGGTGTCGGGCTGGAGTTGACCGCGATTGTAGAGCCGGCGGCATCCGCCAACGATGCGGAGATGTATGAGTTCGGCGTGAGTGCGATGGAGCGTGCGGCGATCCGGGTGCTGACGACGGCGGACCTGGGCCGGGTGGCCGAGACCGCTCGACGGGAGCTGCGGGTGTAAACGCAGCGAAGAGTTTGGATTTGGGAACGGCGTGGCTTATGGCTGCGCCGTTTTGCTTTGTGCGGAAGGAGAGCGGATGGGCGTAGGAACAGCGGTGAAGGACATCTGGGACCGCGTGTCTGGGTTGAGTGCGGCAAAGGGCGCGGAGGGAGAACGGAAGACGGTGACTGCGCCTCTGGCAGGCTCGATCTTTGCGCCGATCCGGTCGGGCAACGCGCAGGCGCTGCCGAAACCGACGGCGACGAATCTGCGGAAGTTTGCGGAGACGCCGGTGGCGCGGCGGGCGATCAACTGCATCAAGGACCGGATCGCGTGCATGGAGTGGCGGATCGAGGCCCGGCCGGATGCGGGCGACGAGAACGCGGAGACGCGGGCGGATCGTGGACGGGCGTTGCGGCGCGCGTTTGAATCGCCAAACGAGAGCGATAGCTTTCGCACGCTGATTGAGCAGGTGCTGGAAGACGTGCTAGTGGGCGGCTTTGGTGCAGCGGAAATCGAGACCACCGGGAGCGATCGCCGGCCGGTGCGGCTGTATCCGGTAGACGGGGCGACGATCCAGGTGAGTCCGAACTGGATGGGAGACCCGGAGCAGCCGCGGTATGGGCAGGTGACCGGCAAGATGGGCAGGGATGGGATGACGCCGCTGATGGATGGCGAGCTGATGTACATCCGGCTGAATCCGCGGACGCATACGGTGTTCGGACTGGGCAAGCTGGAGGTAGCGTTTGAGACGATCTCGAGCTTTCTGCAGGCGCACCGGTATGCGGGCAGGCTGGCGGCGAATAGCGTGGTGCAGTATGCGCTGTGGATGCAGGATCGTACTCCGGAGCAGCATGAACGGCTGATCCAGTGGTGGCATGACGAGGTGGAAGGTACGGGGCGTGTGCCGGTGATGACCTCGGAGACGAAGCCGGAGGTGCTGCGGTTCGCGGGGGGAACGGATGCGGATCTAAGGCTGAACTGGCAGGAGTTTCTGCTGTCGATGATTGCGAATGCGTTTGATCTGCCGGCGATGATGCTGGGGGTTTCGCACGATGTGAACCGGTCGACGGCAGAGGAGATGAGCCAGCAGGCTTTCGATAACGCTGTGGTGCCGCTGGCGAAGCTCATTGCGGACCATCTGACGCGCGACGTGATTATGAAGCGCCTGGGGTGGGACGATCTGCGGTTTGTCTGGAATGAGCTGGACAGCCGGGACGAGTTGGCCGAGGTGCAGATCCAGACGCAGTTGCTGCAGGCTGGGGTGCTGACGGTGGATGAGGTTCGCGTGATGCGCGGACTGCCGGCGCTGGTTCAGCAGTAAGGGCGTTGCAGGGTGTGGTGACAACGAGGAGGATGCGTGAGAGAAACAGGAGCGCGGCAGTGCAGGCCGCGTGGACTGGCCGTGTCGGCGATGGCGGTTGATTTCCCAGAGGTAAGCGGACATCCGAACCGCCTGCCGTTCGAGGGCTGCCTGACGCTGGTGGATGTGGCGAGCGATAAGGCGCCGAGTGGGGCTCGGGGACACAGGGTGTTGTTGACGAAAGCAGCGGCGGAGGCGGCGCTGCCCAGCTTGCTGGGGATGGCTGTGGATTACAAGGCCGGATGGGATGGCCATGACGCGCGGCAGAAGTGCGGCATTATCACGGCGGCTCACCTGGAGGGACAGAGATTGATGGTGAGCGGATTTCTGTTTGCCAGAGACTTCCCGGAGCTGGAGGCGCGCATGAGCGAGCTGCAGGGCGCCGGCGGGGGCGAGATGGGTATGAGTTATGAGCTGGCCGATGCTCATGTGGCGGACATGAAGGCGCAGGTGTGGACGCTGACGAAGGCGACGTTTACTGGAGCGGCGATTCTGCTGCGGGACAAGGCGGCGTATCGCGGCACTTCGTTCCGGTTGCGTAGCCGGGCTCGAGTGCAGCGGACGCAAGCGGCTTAGCCGAATGAGAAGGAGAGAGATGGAAGAGATGACAGGAAGTGAGCTGCAGGTTGTTGTGGAGCGGCTGTTGGAGGTTGCTACGTCGCTGGAGAGGATGATCCTGGACGCGGCCGAGCAGCGGACGGCGATTGCCGCCCAGGCGGACGAGCATGTAGGCCGCATTGTGGCAACAACCGAGACCGAGCGCGAGGCGGAGCTGGAGCGGAAGCTGGCGGAGGCCGAGGCGAAGATCGCCGAGATGGCCGCCGCTGCTGCTTCACAGCAGCCGAGCGGGCGCAAGACGCTGCCGGCGAGCATGGCTTCGATGCTGTCGAAGCAGGGAGTCGCGGTGGAGTCGCTTGAGGCGGGTGCGCTGGATCATGCGCTCGTTGCTCTGAGCATCGAGCAGCGGATCGCCGTGAAGAGCGAGTTGATGCGCGCCGGGATGATCGGCTAGTCGCCTGACGAGCTCGGGCCAGAGACAGGTCCGGACCAGGACAGATGACTTGGCATTTTTTTGCTGCATGAAGGTGATGCAGTGAGACAGGAGAGCGTGGCAAAGGCTGCGCTCTTCGTTTTTTGCAGGCAACACAGAGGAGAAGGCATGAACGCGAAGTTTACGGAGATCAGCGCAGCGGCAGACTATATCGGACCCGGCGCAGTTGAGGTTCCGCTGTTCCAGACAGAGATTACCGACCTGGTGCGCCGCCGTGGCGTTTTCGGTCAGCGCATCAAGCAGGTGCCGGCGACCGGTCACCCGTCGCGCTTCTTCGAGGAGCAGGCGATTCCTTCGCCCGCGGCTTCGGCCGGGTTCGTCGATCCGCGTAACATTGTGGCTCCGCTGGTGCAGCCGACGCGTGTCGAGCGCTCGGTTCCGCTGAAGGCGCTGGTTGCGCAGATCAACTACAACCTGTTCGATCTCGAGCTGGGCAAGCAGCAGAGCCAGTTCGCGTATCTGCAGGCGAAGGACCTGACCGACACCGTTGATGGTGTGCTCCGGACCCATGATGTGACCCTGTGGAACGGCAACGACACCAGCCTCAGCTCGCCCACGACAACTCAGTACTTCGGCGCGGCTGGACAGATTGCCGCGGGCGGTAACACCAAGACCATCGGGACCACCGATTCAATCGTCGACGGGTTGAAGGCGACTGTGGCGCAGATGCTTTCGAACACCAGCTACGGCGTGCGGCCGACCGCCATCTATGCGAATCCGGTTCTTCTGGACCTGATCGATCGCGAGATGAAGTCGGAGTTCAACGTTGTGCTGAACACGAAGCAGATCGAAGGCGGCTTCACTGTGAAGACGCTTTCGACGCAGGCTGGCGATCTGCCGCTGATTCCCGAGTGGACTCTGCCGTACACCGGCACTCCCGGTTCGGGCAGCGCGGTGCTTCCCGCCTACATTGTGACGGAGGACCTGATCGAGTACCACTGGCTTGGCGATGCGCACCCCCGGGTGTTCCAGCTTGGCATGCCTGGCTCGCTGGCCAGCCAGTATGTGGTGGTGAAATTCGGCGGCCTTGTGGTGAAGGGTGCGAACTACGCGCACTACCAGGTGCTGGTCGACCGCTAAACCGCGGGTTCCTGGCGGAGCTCGATGTGGTGAATGGAGCTCGTGAGCGCAGCGAAGGGCGTGATGCCCTTCGCTGCGCCACAGGGCGCGGGAGTTCGGGAGGAAATGATGGGCTATTTGCTGCCCGCCGAGTATGTGGCGTTTGGGCTGACGGCGGAGACGCCGACGGCGTGGATTACGACGGCCTCGGCGATGATGGAGGCTTACTGCAAGCGGCCTACGCTGCTCTCGGCGAGCTACACGGAACGGGTCCGCGTGGCGAGGCACACGCAGCGTGTGCGGCTGAGCTATGGACCTCTGACGAGTGTCGATGGAGTTCGCGTGCGTTATGCGCAGTCCTCGGGATGTGAGTTGGGGGATGGGTTCGGGGCGGAGGTGGCCGCAGCGTTTGGAGTTCCGGGATCGTGGGCCACGCTGGATCCAGCGACGTTGGATGTGGATCTGTCACTTGGCGAGTTTCGGTTTGGATGGAACCTCATGGGGCTGCGATATGCAGAGGCCGAGGTGACGTACACAGCGGGGCTGGCGACGGTTCCGGATGCGGTGAAGGTGGCGTGCGCGCAGGTGGTGAAGAATGCGCAGACTACGCCGGGGCTGAACGTCCGTTCGAGCAAGATGGACACGCTGCAGACGGAGTACTTCAGCGATTCGCTGCTGGATAGCCAGGTACGCGCACTGCTGCGGCCGTATGTTGCGGAAAGGCTGGCCTAGCGTGGGCGATTTCCTGCAATGCGGAGATGCGACTGCCAGAGCGGCTGACGCGCTGATGCGTGCGAACGGCGGGCGGGCTGTCTGGCTGCGAACGCCGGCCCCTGCAGTGGCGAACGACGATGCTGAACAGCTGGGGCTGGCAGTGCCAGGGTTCCAGGATGTGGAGCTGTCGCCTGTGGTGCTGCGCAAGGCCGGCAACACGACGACGCTGCTGGTTTCGGGATCGGCGGTGAATGCAGTGGTTGGGAGCTTGCAGTTCAACTCGGCGCAGGTGCTGTTTGAAACGGCAGCAGGCGTGGTGATGGATGAGGTGCTGTACACGATCCTCGATCACACGGCTTCGACCTCCGATGGAAAGACGTATAGCTACAGCCTGACGTTACGTGCTCCGGAACGGTGAGCGGCGGCGCGGCTGAGATGGTTTTGGGGGTAAGGTGCAGAACGCGAAGGACACGTTTTACGAGGTGCTGCGATCGAGAGTCGTGGCTGGCAATCCGGAACGGACCATCGTGCTGCGTGGGCTCATAAGGCCGGGCGTGCTGGTGGAGGAAAACGAACTGATAACGGCGACGACCTTGCCGGATTGCTTTCGGCTGCGATGGACGGAGACGAGTGTGGATAGAGCTCACCAGCTGCCATTGGCCGTGATGCGTTGCGAGGTCTTCTACGAGACCGCCGGCCAGGTCGGCAATGGAGGCATGGATCGGGGACGTGCGCTGGCGGCAATGGATGCGGAGCTCGCCGAGGCGATAGGGGCTACTCCGCAGTCGGCGTCGAAGCAGAACTATGCGGGCCTGGCGACCAGTGGTGTGGCGGCCCCGATGAGCAGCAGGATCTGGTGGACCGATGTGAATTTTGGCGCCGCTGAGATCAAGGGCGATCGAGTTGGACGCAGTGCCACAGTGATGGTGATGAGCTACGAAGAGGCGGGTGAGTGATGAATACGACGACAGAGAGCATGGCACCCGCTGTGCGGCGCATACGTGTGTACTTTGCTCCGGTGAATCGCAGCGCACAGCAGCCGACCATTTTCGATCCGGCACAGCTTGGATTGTTTGATCTCAATACACCGCCCGCACCATGGCTGGATCTCGGCTGGATCAGTGGATTCAGCCGCAAGTCGGGAACCATAATTCAGGCGTTGCGGGGCGGAGCGCCGACGACTACGCAAGGGCAGAGCCGGAGCGAGGTGGAGGCGACGGTAGCGTTCGAATTCGCGAGCTGGGGCAAGCTGCAGATGGCGCTGGCTTCGGGAACGCAACAGATGAACCTGCTGAGGACCGGGCCTGGCGTCACCGCGGCTGGCTCGGGTGGTGCCGGAATGCCTGCAGTGGCAGTGCAGACAGGATCCACGGCAAGTGTTTTGCAGGTTGGAAACACGGCAGCGGCGGCGTTCGCTGCCGGGCAAATGGTCGCTGTGGATGTGGACTACACGGGGCAGCTTGGGTTTGTGGGTAGCGGGGTGAGTGGGGCCTATGTGAAGGCAGCACTCGTCGACGCGGATTATGTGCGGCGGGTGTCGCTGAACGTAGCGCGGGTGGCAGCTGTGCAGAACGGTGCGCTGACGCTGGAATCGCCGCTGCTGGCCGGGACTCCCGTGACCGGGATGAAGGTAAGTGCCGTGACGGGGTTCTGTGATCGCGAGGGGTCGAGCTTCTTCCAGGAGTGGTCCGGGTTGTTTGTTGCCGAGGGACAGCAGGGAGAACGAGTGCTATGGCACTACCCGCGGTTGCAGGCGATGGCGAGCGCCGGCGAGACGGCGGCATCAGGTAGTGGGGGTCTGGAGATGTTGCGGCAGAGTGCGGCGTTCCGTGCACTGCCGGTGAAGGACGCGGTGGACGGCGAGACGGTGGTTTGTTTCCGTAGCTTTGTCGCCGGATGGTAAAGGCCGCGACGGCGGCGCATTGAGTTGATCGAACAGAGGGGGTAGGGTTGCGGATCACGATCGATAACCTGGATGGACTGGGTGCGCGCGACTACACATCCGCGGTTGTGCCTGAGGGACCGATTACGGTTCAACGAACGTTGAATGCGCCGACTCGCTGCACGGCAGATGTGGTCGTGGCGACTGTGGGGCTTCCGCTGCCCTCGCGGCTGGGCCGCGTGGTGGTGGAGGGGGATGCGGGGAACATCCTCTTTACCGGATATCTGGCAACCGAGCCAGTGCGTGTGTATGCGGGGGAGGCGAGCACAGGGCCTGTGTATCGAGCACGCATGAGCGCCGTGAGCGACGAGTGGCTGCTGGACAGGATGGGATCGGGGGCTTCGACTGAAGCAGCGGTTTCGTTGTCGTTGGACGGCAATGCTCTGTTAGCGCGGCTGACGGCGAGGGTACAGGCGGGGCAAACGAGCACGCTGAGGACAGAGCAGGTTACGAGCGCACGCGTGAGCGGGGTGTATTCCCCGCGTACGGGTGTGCCGTGGAGTGTGAACGCTGGGGATGCTGCGAGCGCTGCTTACGCGGGTTATCGCTCGCTGAATGGGCAGGTGATGCTGCAGTCGGCGGGGTCGGTCACGCATGCTTTCAGCGATGCAGACGGAAGCTTGAGCGTGAGTGAGCTGCAGGTGAGCAACGTTCGAGAACTGGCGAACGATGTCACTTTGTCAGGCGAAGAGGAGCCGGCGGCTTACATCAGCGAGAACTTTGCGGGAGATGGGACCACGACAGTGTTCAAGCTGAGTGGGCCGATGTACCGCGAGGCGAATCGCACGCTGCTTTATGACAGCTTCGACCGCGCGGAGATCGACTCGACGCAGTGGGAGATCGCGGATCCGGGCGGATACGTGGCACTGGGTGGCGGCGGCCTAACTCTGAATGGCGGAAATGGCCAGGACGGGCAGACGACGTTGACCGCAGTGGACGCGATAGAGATGGGCGGCAGTGTGGTCGTCGAGCTGGGTGGAGTGACTCTTGGACCGGCTTCCGATGGCATGCTGGCAGGGCTGTATCAAGGGACCTCACTACTTGGCGACTGCTTCGCCGGATTTCGCGTGCGTCAGAGCACAAGCACTACGGGTAGTGCGACTCTGCTGATTCCGTTCCTGAATGGAGCTGAGGTGGGTGCGAGCTTTACTCCGGTCGCAGGACATGCGTACACGCTGCGACTTCGGTTCCACAGTGTGGAGATGCAGCGGGTGTCGCAGCGGTATTACTGCATGGCCGATGGGGTGGTGCACGGCTTCGGCAGCGGAGCCGGGATCGACGCACCTATCGATATCGTTTTCGAGCTGGTGGATGAGGGGGCGAGCTCGAACACGCTGGCGACGGTGCTATACGACAGCGCGGTGACGACGGGCTCTGTGGCTGAGTCTCCTGCCAGCTGCGTCTTCGTTGTGGCGAACTGCACACAGATCCTCGGCTCTGTTCGGACGGTGAAGGTCACTCGTCCGGGAAGCGGATGGGTGGTCAGCACACTCCCGGACGGATCGAAGCAGACAAGGTTGATGGGGGCTGCGGGCGAAGGTGTGGACTGCGTGGTGAGCTACGGCTCGAGCGCCGGGACGCCGGGAGAGGTGACGTTTCTCGCGGGGTGCGTGCCTGGAGTGGGAGAGCGGGTAACGGTGCAGTATCGCGGAGAGCAGCGATCTGTGGCGCGGCTGGTAGATACGGCGAGCCTAGAAGCCGAGGCGCAAGCTGGAGCACGAGCCGGCGTCGGTGGCCTGAGTCGGTGGATCGGGAAGGTGCAGCAACCGAAAGCGCGGTCTAGTGCAGATTGCGAGGCCGCCGCGGAGGCGGTGCTGGCATTTGCAACGAGCCGGACGGCGGCGGTGGCGGGACACTATGCCGTGATCAATCCAACCGGGGACATCTGGCCCGGAGACGTGCTGGCGATCACGAGCGCAGGTGTGACCTCTTCGCTGCTGGTGCGGAGTGTGGAGCTGAAGGATGGGCATGGTGTGCCCGAGGTGCTGCACTACTCGATTCGCTTTGCGAACGACTGGGCGACGGAGTGGGCGGATGGTCTGGGACTGAGGCTAAGTGAGTCGATCGCCGGGGATGCTGTATTGCCGAGCGAGGCGAACACAGCGCCGGCACAGGTGCTGTCGAACCTGCAGCAGCTGACGGCCACCAGCATCAATGGGACGGAGATCCAGCTGGATGCGGGATGTGATCCGCCGGCGGGCGGTGGATTTGAGGTGCGGCGCAGGGATTGGAAGTTTGGCATGGGAGTGGACACGGCGGATCTGGTGCTGCGCAGCCCCGTGCGAAGCTTCTCGATACCCAGGGCCGCACAGATAGAGCGCTATTACGTGCGCATGTATGACGCGAGCACACCGATGCTGTATTCGAGGTTCTCGAGTGCGGTGTTTGTGAATGTGCCGCTGGGCTAAGGAGTTCGCACGGCAGACGCCGTTGACGAACGAAGGATGAGGTGTGGGATGACGGAGTTCGAACGGCAGGTGCTGAGCGAGCTGAGTGTGCTGAAGGCACAGATGAGAGAGCTGCTGGGGATTGGGCAGCCGGGCCGGTTACATAAGTTGGAACATAGGGTGGATTCGCACGAGCGCAGTGTGCAACGGCTGAAGGGCCTGGGTGGGGCCTTCGGTGCGGTGCTGACACTGCTGCACGTGGCAATCACATGGTTGAGCGGAAAACATTAAGAGAAGGGCCGACGAGCTGAGGCTCAGGGCGGAAAGATGAGAAGGAGATGGGATTCTTGATTCTATTTTTGCGGGGAATCGCACTACTGCCTAGCGTGATCCAGGGGATTGAGTCGCTGTTTGGCGCGAAGACGGGGGAGCAGAAGAAGGAAGCTGCGCTGAGCATTGTCACTTCGGCGATCAACATCACCAATGCTGTGGAGCAGAAGACGATTGTGGACCCGGCGAGCTTCACGTCCGCGCTGGGTTGCATCGTTGACGGCATTGTGGCCTGCCTGAATGCCAGCATCTGGCACAAGGGGACGAGCACGCCGGTGAGCGTGGCTTCGACCACGGCGGCGAGCACGTCGACCGCGACCACAGCGGCTTAGTACTATCTGACAAACAATAGGGCGGCAGACCTGATGGTCTGCCGCCCTATTGTGTAGTTTCAGGTGAAGATTATCCGATGTCTTCAGACCAGTTCTCGAGATAGGCTTTGAAGTCGCTCATGAACTTGCCGGCGTCGGCACCATCGATGATGCGGTGGTCGAAACCGAGCGTGAAGCGTTGGATGGAGCGCACGGCGATGCTGTCGTTGCCGTCCTTGTCGGTGAGGACCATCGGCTCCTTATTGAGGCCGCCGATACCCAGGATTGCGGACTGCGGCTGCGCGATGATAGGCGTACCGAATTGCTCGCCGAAGATGCCGGAGTTGGTGAGGGTGAAGGTGCCGCCGGCAACGTCATCGGGAGCGAGCTTCTTGGAGCGGGCGCGGTCGGCGAGGTCGACAATGGAGCGGGCGATGCCTAGGAAGGATTTCTCTTCGGACTGCTTGATGACTGGAACGATGAGGCCCCACTCGAGCGCGACTGCTATGCCGATGTTGATGTTCTTGCCATAAAGGATGGCGTCGCCCTGAGTGGAGGCGTTGACGATGGGGTGCTTGCGAAGCGCCTGCACGGCCGCGCGGGTGATGAACGGCATGTAGGTGAGCTTTACGCCGTTGCGCTGCTCGTACTTGTTCTTTTCTTTTTCCCGCAGTTTGACAATGCGCGTCATGTCCACTTTGAAGACGGTATGGACGTGGGCGCTGGTCTGCTTGGATTCGACCATGCGCTTGGCGATGATAGCGCGCATCTTCGACATGGGCACGAGTTCGCCTGGGAGCGGTGTGGGGGTAACGGCCTTCGCAGGAGCGGTGGTGGCCGGCGCGGAGGCGATCTGTTGGGCGGGAGCCGCAGAGGACGTGGACGCGGCAGACGCGGGTTTGGCACCGCCTTCGAGGTGGGCGGTGATGTCCTGCTTGGTGATGCGGCCCGAAGCGCCCGTACCGGAGACCTGCCCGAGATCAACGTTGTTTTCCGAGGCGATCTTGCGGACGAGGGGTGAGGAGCGAGGGGCTTCGCCGGCAGAGGCGGAGGCCGAAGCTTGGGCCGCGGGGGTTGAGGACGGAGTGGTGAGCTGCGGGACCTGGGCGGTCTCCCTGGTGTGCGGCGAAGCGGACTGGGCGGCCTTGGGTGCGGCCGCAGGAGCCCCGGACGTACCGCCGATGACCGCGACGACGGTGTTGATCGTTACGGTAGATCCTTCAGGGACTTTGATTTCGCTCAAGGTGCCAGCGACGGGCGAGGGAATCTCGGCGTCCACCTTGTCCGTGGAGATCTCGAAGATGGGCTCGTCGCGTCCAACGGTGTCACCGACCTTCTTGAGCCATTTGGTGATGGTGCCCTCGGTGATGGATTCGCCCATCTGGGGCATGAGGACTTCGGTGCCGGGGCTACCTGCGGCGCCGTTCGAACTGCCTGGAGCCGGAGCCAGGGCCTCCTGGGTAGCTTGCTGATCGCGTGTGGCGGTGTCCACAGCGGCCGGGGTAACGGTGTCCTCGGCGGAGCTGGGCGTAGAGGCGGCCGGGGCGGCAGCGGGGCTGGCGCCGTCTTCGTTCACGGTGCAGACGACCGTATTGATGCCCACCGTGGCGCCTTCCTGGACCTTGAGCTCGCCGAGGGTGCCGGCGACGGGCGAGGGGATCTCGGCGTCGACCTTGTCCGTGGAGATCTCGAAGAGGGGTTCGTCACGTGCGACGGTATCGCCGGGCTTCTTGAGCCACTTGGTGAGGGTGCCTTCGGTGATGGATTCGCCCATCTGGGGCATAACTACGTCGGTCGGCATGAGGGGCCTTCTCCATTCGGGGCAATCGGCGCGTGCGGGCGCAACTAGAAATTATACGGGCCGGAGCGAGACCCTAGACCACGTGGTGCGGTTAGCGGACTCCGAAGCTGATTCCCGGTGAGCGACGGGGCTGCCCGGTGGAGATGCAGGTTAAAAAAGCAACGGCGCAGCCCGCTGGTTTGCGGTCCTGCGCCGTTTGGGGGTCTGTACAGAGAAGCCCGGGAGAGGTTGTCCGGGCGATTCCTAGTGGCGGTTGCCGGGGATTACGCCGGGCTGGAAGAGATCGGAGAGGTCGCTTGCGTTTGCAGCATCGCCCAGGAGCGGCTGCAACTTGAAGGTCTCCTCCATGGTCTTAAGGTCAGAAGAGTGCGTCAGGTTGACGGTGCTCGCGTAGGGAACGCCGTGGTCGTTCTTGTGGGCATGCTTGGAGATGATGATTTCGGCAACGGTGTGGGCGAAGTCGTCGGCATTGTCACCGCTCATCCCATCGCCCTCGGCCTCGTCCCACCAGAGGATGATGACACCGTTGTCCTGATAGGCCTTGGAGGCCATGATGACGGGGATGACCTGCGCCAGGAAGTCGTCGCCCTGGCGGATATTGGCCGCGTCGCCGGTAAGGCCCTTGTAGCCGCCGCTGAGCGCGGTGTGCATGTCGTTGTACTGGTTCGGAGTGATCCAGTTGTACTCCGCCACGGTGTTGTTGGCGAGATCGGTGAACAACTGCTGCAGCGGAGCATACTGCCTGGCCAAGGGGTTCGAGGTGGAGGGATCATTGCCACCGTTCGTGTCGGTGAAGAAGACCATGGGATTGTGCTTGGCGGCGTAGTTGTACTGATTGGAGCCGTTGAACTGGTTTACGCCGGTGGAGAAGCGACCGGAGAAGCTGCTGAGCGGAACGGTGTACTGGTTGGGCGATAAGGGGATGTTCGTGAGTTGGTTGTTGGCGTCGCGGGCCAGGTCGACATCCTCCTGATAGGACTTCCAGGTGTGGCCGGCATTGGTCAGCAGGGTCACCAGATGCTGGGTCGTGTTCTGGTTCGTGCCGCCTTTGGCGGCAAAGGGATCGTTGTCGTTCAGGACACCGAAGTTGGTGCCGGCCTCCGACCAGAGGTAGTTGGGCTCGGACGGATGGATGTGCGGGTTGTTGCCGCTGGGGGTGGCGAGCACGTTGTGGTAGGCGATGCTGTAGGAGACCTGCTCGCTGATGTGCTGGGTGCGACCGTTGACCTCTGCCCAGGCCGTCCCGTTGACCAGGCTGTTGATGAACGGGGCGTTGGGGTTCATGTAGATCTGCTGGATTCCGCCGGAGAACTGGTTGGCGGGCTGGGTCCAGTTGTGGTTCTCCATCGCGATGACGAAGACGGTCTTGACTTGCTGCGCAGCGGCGCTGATACCGCAAGCAGCGAGAAGTGCGCAGGTGCCCAGAAGGTGCGAGGGGCGCAACGGATGCATTTAGGAGTCTCCAATGATGATTCGCGGTCTTGCACGAAGGCCCACATCGGACACGACCGCAGTACCGCCAACTTAGAGATAGCGGCACTACGTCTCGGCACGATAAGCGTTCCGTGAATCGGGCGAGAATTTACAGGTGAACAGATTGATCGGCAGAGGGGTCCATCGCGGGCTCGCCAGCTTGCGCTTCCCAGGTATCGAGATCGAGAACCTAGCGGCTACAGGAGCGCCGAGCCCATGATGTCGTTCAGCGAGGCTGCGGCGAGAACCTGGCGGTGGAAGACGCGGCCGAAGTTTGCGGCTACGCGGTTGGCGGCTTCCGTGAGGGTGGGCAGAGGTGCCTGGGGGGACTCGAGCTCGAGGGAGGTGGCGCCCCGGTCGGCGATGCCGCAGGGAACGATCCACTGGAAGTCACGCAGGTCTGTGGTCACGTTGAGTGCGAAGCCGTGCGAGGTGACTGCCTGAGAGACGTGAACACCTATGGCAGCGATCTTCTTCTCTGGAATAGAGCCCCCGGCGTAGGTCCAAACGCCAGTGAGTTTGCAGATGCGCTGGGCTGGGACGGCGAAGTCCTTGCAGGTGAGGATCAGGGCTTCCTCCATTAGGCGGACGAAGTCGACGGGGCCGAGGTGCGGGCCGCGTTTGCCAGGGAGGTCACCGCGTAGATCGAATATGGGATAGCCGACAAGCTGGCCGGGGCCGTGATAGGTGACGTCGCCGCCGCGATTGATCTCGTGGATCTCGACGCCCTTGCGGGCGAGGAGTTCGTCCGAGGCGAGGATATTAGCGCGCGTGGCGTTGCGGCCAAGGGTGAGAACGGGGGGATGCTCGAGCAGCAAGAGCGTGTCGCCGACCGTGCCAGCTTTGCGGGCGGCAACGAGCTGATTCATCACCTGAATACCTTGGGCGTAGGGGACACGGCCGAGTTGAAGCAGGTGAAACACCATGTTCTAGAGGCCCATCTCGGAGAGACTGGGGTGGTCAATGGGCCGGGAGCCCAGGGGCCAGTGGAAGAGCCGCTCTTCCGGGGTGATCGCGAGATCGTTGATGCTGGCCAAGCGCCGACGCATGAGGCCGTTTTCGTCGAACTCCCAGTTTTCGTTGCCATAGGAGCGGAACCACCGACCGGAGGCGTCATGGCACTCGTAGGCGAAGCGGACGGCGATGCGGTTGCCGGCAAAGGCCCAGAGCTCTTTGACGAGGCGGTAGTCGAGTTCGCGGTTCCACTTGCCCGTGAGGAAGGCGATGATCTGCTCGCGGCCCTGCAGGAAGTCGGCGCGATTACGCCACTGGCTGTCGGAGGTGTACGCAAGCGAGACCTTGTGTGGGTCGCGGGTGTTCCAGGCGTCCTCCGCTTTGCGCACCTTTTCGGTTGCAGTTTCGAAGCTAAAGGGCGGCAGCGGGGGACGGGATTCCTGGGTCATGAGGCTCCTCGAACGAGAGCCGTAGCGCTGTAAGCCTTTCGCGCTCCGGCCCCCGCGGGGCTAAACGTTGATCGCCATGCCTTCAACGCTGGAGAAGCCGTCGAGCAGCGACTCGTAGAGGGTCGGGTGGGCGTGGATGGTGAACATCATCTCTTCCACCGTGGCCTCGAGTTCCATGGCGGTGACGCACTCGCTGATCAGCTCGGTCGCCTGCGGGCCGATGATGTGAACGCCGAGAATCTCGCCATACTTGGCATCGGAAACGACTTTTACGAAGCCATCATGCGCGTCCACGATAGTGGCTTTGGAGTTGCCGACGAAGGGGAACTTGCCGACCTTGACCTGATAGCCCTTTTCCTTGGCTTGTGCTTCTGTCAATCCGACACTGCCGATCTGCGGATCGCAGTACGTGCAGCCGGGGACGCGATCCTTGCGGACGGCGCGCGCGTACTTGCCGGCGAGCTTCGAGGCAACAACGATGCCCGCCATTGCGCCGACGTGCGCCAGTTGAGGAAGCCCGGCCACGATATCGCCGATGGCGTAGAGGCCGGGTACGGCAGTCTCCATCCATTCATTCACGGTGACGAAACCGCGATCGAGCTGGAGGCCCACAGTATCCAGTCCAGCGTCGTAGGTGCGCGGTGCGCGACCCACAGCGACGAGAACCTTCTCAGCCTCCTTGGACTGCGGCTTTCCAGAGGCGTCGACCCAGCTGATCTTTGCGCCGGTCTTGGTCTTCTCGATCTTCTCTACCTTGCAGGAGGTGTTGATCTCAATCCCACGCTTCTTGTACTGGCGGGTGAGCTCCTTTGAGACCTCTTCGTCCTCGACGGGAACGACGCGCGGCAGAGCTTCGAGAATAGTGACGTCAGCGCCAAAACTCTTGAACACCGAGGCGAACTCAACCCCAACGGCTCCCGAACCGATGACGACCATGGACTTAGGCATCTGCGGCAGTGTGAGCACCTGCATGTTGGTCAGGATGGTGTCATCAGCCTGGTAGCCAGGCAGCATGCGCGCGTCGGAGCCCATGGCGAGCGCGACCTTCTTGGCCTTTACGTCGGTCTTGGTCTGCTGCGTATAGCCTTCGGCCTGCAGATCGCGGCCCTTGCCCTTGTCCTCGTCGGTCACCTGAAGGGTGAAGACCCCGTCTTTCGCGGCACCGGTGAGACGACCATGCCCGCGCACCACCGTGATCTTGTTCTTCTTCATCAGGAAATCAAGACCCTTGGTGTGCTTGAGGACGATGTCGTTCTTGCGCTTGAGCAGGTTTTCCCAGTTCAGCGTGGGCTTCTCGACGCCGTCGATGCCGAGGTTTGGTGCGTGCTTCAGGTGATCCCAGACCTCTGCGGAGAACAGCAGCGACTTGGTCGGGATGCAGCCCCAATGCAGGCAGGTACCGCCGAGCTTGTCGGTTTTTTCAATGAGCGCGACCTTGAGGCCGAGCTGGGCGGCGCGGATTGCACAGGTGTAGCCGGCGGGTCCTCCGCCTAGGACCGCGAGGTCATACGTTGTCTCTGTTGCCAAGGGAATGCGCTCCATTCTGTCGGGGCTTGCACGTGCAGGTGCGGGGAACGCCTTCAAGTTTACGCCCGCGCTGGGCTCGCCTGCCGAACGGTATTCGATGCGCCGGCAGCGGTTTCGGACTCACCACACCAATCACCAGTTTCCAACCGCGCGCAAGGAGGCGCGCTTCTCCTATGAGGCAATACGACTACAGCAACGAAGGCTTTGCCCTGACACGCAGCTTCGAGGGCCTCAGGCTTAGCGCCTATCAGGACTGCGCTGCCGTCTGGACCATCGGCTATGGGCATACCGGGCCTGAGGTCCACCAGGGCCAGCGGATCAGCGAGTTCGAGGCCGAGGCACTCCTGCGAGTGGATCTTGCCGCGGCGATCGCCTGCGTTCGCCGGGCCGTGACGGTGGACCTCACCCAGCGGCAGTTCGATGCGCTGGTGGATTTCTGCTTCAACACGGGGCGAGGTAACTTCGTGAATTCCAGCCTGCTCAAGTATGTCAACCGGGGCGAGTTTGCGAGTGTTCTTGTCCAGTTCGGCTTGTGGGTGCACGCCGGCGGCGAGGTGATTTCGGGGCTGGTGCGGCGGCGCGCGGCCGAGGCGGCCCTCTTCGCTGGACGCGAGTTCGGCGTCCATGCGCCCGGCGCGAAGGCCGCACCCGCGTCGCCACTCCCTCAAGGTGGCACTCAGCGGGTAGCCTGAAGAGGCTCAGCGGTACTCTGCGACCCCAAAAACCGGCCCCATGTTGATCAAACCCTCCAGGCCTCCGCAGGAGAGCGGCGACCTGCCTCTCCGCTCCACGCTCAGATTCCTGACGGCTGCGCTCTGCCTTGCTCTCCTGCTTGCTACGGACCCTGGTCAGCAGGTGCATGCCGCCACGCGTGAACCTCACCCGCACAGAGTCGCGTCCGTAGCGTACCCGGTCGACGCGCGTCGAAGCAGCACGGCAGTCGGGCGACGCGGAGCTCGACGTGCACAGGGCTCACCAGATACCAACCGCAGCTCTGGAAGGCCGAAGCGAGCACGCGGGGCTGATGCGATCTCGGCACCGCTTCGCCGAGCAAGTTCCAGTGGTGTGCGATCCAGCCGGCGTTCCCGGCCCGTGGTCTCCGCCGAACAAACTACAAGGCGTTATGGACGCGGTCGTGTCCGCCTGAGGGCTGCCCGTTGGAAGCGGCACGCCTCCCGCTCCGATTCGGCGACCCGGGCCCTGAGTGCTTCCAGCCCTGCCTCGCAGCGCCTTCCGTATGCATCCGGCGAAGCGCATCCGGGCGACGAGGAGCGGCTGGTCCGCGGCCCGGTGAATGCGGCAAGGCAAACCTCGCCTTCCCCCACAGAGGCACACGCACGCGCAGATGTGCTTCTGCCGCCGAGCGCCGTAACCGCAGGGCCACAGATCGGGGCGGAGGGCACCATGTTGCCGCCCCCTGCTCCGGCGGCGGGCGCCCTCCTTGCCAAGCTGGCGCCGGCGCCTTCAGCACGCGAACTGGCTGAGGAAGCTGTTCAGCCCCGCGTTCTTCCCCTGTACACCCGGACCGGTCATCTCGTGGTGCCGCCACCACTGCGCGGCTCGCGCGAAGTTCTCGTCCATCAGAACCAGATGGCCGATGCTGCGGGGCTGGAGCGAATTCACGATGACGATGAGCTCGATCAGCTTCGTGCGACGCGAAGGCTGGTGCTGCTTGCCGACAGCGCGAGCCTGCACGTCAATCCGGAGCTGCCCGAGATTCGCCGCTATGCACGGCCCTGGACAGCGCATTTCGCTGCCGATATCGGGCGCGCTTACTATGCCCATTTTGGAGAACCGCTGGAGCTCAACTCCGCGGTACGCACCATCTCCTACCAGCTTCGGCTGCAGCGCGTAAACGGAAACGCCGCGGCGATTACAGGCGAGACGGCATCACCGCACCTGACAGGACAGGCGATCGACTTCGGCAAGCGTGGCATGAGCGTGGCGGAGATTGCGTGGATGCGCGCCTACCTGTTGCCCCTGATGCAGACGGGATCGATCGATGTGGAAGAGGAGTTCCAGCAGGCCTGCTTCCACATCAGCGTCTATCGCAGCTACCTGGAGCCTGTGCGCCGGATCGAAGTGGCACAGGCCGGGACGGGTGGCTAGTCCCGATCGCTTGCATTTATCCGAGTAACGGTTCTCCAAGGTGTGGCCGTCTCCTTGCCAAAGGGCCGACCTCACTTCAGTGTCCTCGCCCTACTTCTTTCTGTTCGGATTCGGCGGAACCTTCTCGCCCTTACGCCTTGCTTCTGAAAGCGCGATGGCGATGGCCTGCTTGGGGTTCGTGACCTTCTTACCACTGCGTCCGCTCTTCAGCTTTCCATGATTCATCTCACGCATCTCGCGTTCGACCTGCTTGCCTGCCCTCGGATCGTACTTGCGTCCCGAAGAGCTCTTCTTCGCAGACGACTTCGCCGGAGACTTTTTACTGGAGCTCTTCTTCGCAGAAGACTTGGTAGACGATTTCTTCGTCGCCGATGTGGCGCCGCTGGACTTCTTGGCAACCGTCTTCTTCGCAGGGGCGTTACGCCCCACACCTTTTTTGCCCGCCGACTTCTTGCTGGCGGACTTCTTGCCTACTGTCTTGCTGTCCGCTGACTTCTTGCTGCTTGCTTTCTTCGTCGCCATGTGGGTACTACCTCTCGTGAAGTTGGAGCCTCCTTGCACCAACTTCGTTGCATTCCCGTACCGCTCAAGCGACGGGATGGACCATGCGTGGGCGAGTGTGGTGGGCCTCAGCGCTTTGCTCGGCGTCGTGCCAGAGCGATCGTCGCAATCGCACCCGCCATCCCTACCGCAACCGCTGCGAGATACAGAAGGCCATGGTGTATGCGGTGTAAGCGGCCGCTTTTCCAGGCGGCATAACTCACATTCAGATCGGCAGCGAGCCCCGGAATTGAGATTGCGGCGAAGCGCCCCTGAGTATCCGGAGCAGCCGGCAAGGATCCGAAGATACGCTCACCTTCAGGAGGAGCACCGCCACGATCCTTCGGGATCGCACGCATCATCGCGTTGACCTCCGCATCGCGCTCATCATCGAAGAGAGCCGTATCGGCTGTGTTCGGGAATAGAGTGACGCTTCCGGTCATGCGCCGCTCGATGGCAGAGACGCCGTCCTGGCACACCCCGAGGGCGTAGTAGCCGCCGAAGGGCAGACTGGGTCGGCGCGCGTGCTGGTGCATATAAGCCACAGTGATCAGTCCTGCCAGCCGCGTCACCTCGATAGCCTTTTCGCCGGTGTAGGTATGTGCAGCCCGTTTCAGCACCCACGCCTGATCAAGGGTGTCCATCGTGCGCCACTCGCTTTTGCCATCGATTCCGAAATAGTAGGTGATATCCGCGTTGATGTGCGGCCCACGGATGCTCCACTCGTACTCGGCGTGTGACACAGGAAGCAGCAGCGGCCGCGCGCCGAAGCCCAGGAAGCCAGTGCCGGGCACAGCAAATCGTGTGTTCACCCAGAAGGGCATCATCACGTCCTGCCCCTTGTAGTGCAGGTGGCCGAAGTTCGCGAAGTAGCGTGCGTCGATTACGGTTACCTGATGTCCGGTGGCCACCAGCGCCTTCACAAGCCCCTCCGGCGTCAACGAGGGATGGCCGCCGATCGTCACCGCGAAGGGCGCCGTGCTATTCAGCGCATTTGCCGCCAGGCGATTCAGCGCATCTGCGAGCCGCTGGCTCTCCGCGTGCTCCGGCGCGAGACTGTTCGGCCCATCCCCTCGCGCTACCTCGTGGCCCATAGGCGTGATGATTCCATCCGTGCTGAATCCCGGAAGGTGCGAAGGTTCGTCCAGGGAGATCACCTGCTCACGATCCAGCGGGTAGGATCCAACATCGAGGAATCTCTGCAGCTGAGAGCCCCACCCCTTCGCCCCACGCGCGGCTCCGCTCGTATTTACCTCAGCTTTGCCCGCCACCCGACCCGCCACACTCACCGCCGGATTGATCTGCCGCATGGTCCAGCCCGGAAACCGGTCCAGCCCTTTCCAGTCTTCACCGAGAATCCGCTTGCGAAGCTCGTCCACCAGCCTCGGTGTCAGCAGTGCGGGGCCCTTCTTCTCTTCCCGCGATGCGCCCCCAAGCTGCTGAAGCAGCGCCGCCGTGAAGCCCGGCTTCGCGGACAATTCCCGCATCATCGTCGACAGCAGGACAGTATTCGCAGGCATCGGTGATTCGGGCAATTGGCGACCTCCTCGGCAGCCGAAAACCAACAGCGCCGCACACAGCAGCACGGATCTGCTTCCGAATCGCGGGAGGAGCTTACACGCGTCTTCTCGGCAATGCTTCATGCCACGCGGCAAGGTTAGGCGTCCAGCTTCTTCCCCACCAGCTCGTTCAGCAGAGCAGGGTTGGCTTGCCCTTTAGAAAGCTTCATTACCTGCCCGACAAAGAACGCCGAGACGGTGCGCTTGCCTCCCTTGAACTGCTCCACCTGTTTCGGATTCGCGGCGATTACCTCATCGATCATCTTCTCAATCGCCGAGCTGTCGGTGATCTGCTGCGGCTTGTCGCGATCGTAGACATAGGCGAAGTCGCGGCCTTCCGTGAAGCACGTATCCAGCAGCTGCTTCAGCTGCTTCGAGCTGATCTCCCCAGCCTCCGCGAGGTCGGCAGCGAGCACCACGCCATCGAGCGTGACGGGCGACTTTTCGAACTCGATGCCGGCCGCCCGCAGCCGCATCGTGATCTCGCTTAACAAGATGGCAGCCACCCTGCGGGGTGACTTCGCACGCTTTGCCGCCCCCTCGAACCGGTCGGCAAACGAGCGTTCGGCGGCGAGCGTTGCGGCATCCTGCGCGCTCAGCCCGTACTCCGCAATCATCCTCGCGCGCCGGGCTTCCGGGAGCTCCGGCATCTCGGCAAGGATGTCGCGAAGCCACTCCTCGCCCACTACCAATGGCGGAAGATCCGGCTCAGGGAAGTAGCGGTAGTCGTGCGCCTGCTCCTTGCTGCGCATGGAAAACGTGCGGCCCTCGGCGTTGTTCCACAGCCGCGACTCCTGCACCACGCGCCCCCCCTCTTCCAGAACACCGATCTGCCGCTCGATCTCGTACTCCAGGGCGGCGCGGATGTAGCGAAAGCTGTTGACGTTCTTCACCTCGGCCTTGGTGCCGAACTTGGTATCCGTTTTCAGCATCACGCTGACGTTGGCGTCGCAACGCAGCGAGCCCTCTTCCATGTTGCAGTCACTTACGCCCGTGTAGAGCAGGATTTCCTTGAGCCGTGTCAGGTACTCGAACGCCTCGTCCGGCGTGCGGAGGTCGGGCTCCGAAACGATCTCGACCAGCGGCGTTCCGCAGCGATTCAGGTCGATATAGGTGCGCGCAGCGGAGTCCGCGAAGCCGTCGTGCAGGCTCTTGCCCGCATCCTCTTCCATGTGCAGTCGCGTGATGCCGATGCGCTTCGGTTCGCCATTCGCGTCCGGAACGATCATCGCGCCGTGCTCCGCGAGCGGTCTGTCGAACTGCGAGATCTGGTAGCCCTTCGGTGAGTCCGGGTAGAAGTAGTTCTTGCGCGCGAAGATGCTGCGCTGGTTGATCGTGCAGCCCAGCGCCTTCGCCGCGAGGGTCGCAAACTCTACGGCCTGCCGGTTCAGCACCGGCAGCGCGCCCGGCAGCCCCAGGCACACCGGGCAGACATGTGTATTCGGGTCGCCGCCGTATTCGTTCTTGCAGCCGCAGAACGCTTTGGTCTGCGTCAGCAGCTGTACGTGGACCTCAAGCCCGATCACGGGCTGGTATTTGGCGAGGACCTCTGGCGAAAGTCCGGCGAGTACGGGCATATGGCCCGATTTTAGCAAGCTGCTACGCGTCTGCCGGGCCACCGCATCTCATACGGGCAGTTCAGGAGAGCGCACCCATGGCCGACGACGGCACCACCGCGACCCAGGAAACGCAAGCAGCCGACGCCCGTCGCTCGGAGAGCGGTAACGACGCGCAGGACACTAAGCAGGCCGGTCAGGGGGAGGGCGGCGATGCCGCATCGCATCAGAAGAACCTCGAGCGCCCCAGCGCCGAGGACATCTACCAGCAGGTCGCCGAAAACGCCAGGACCGAGTTGAAGCGGTCCACCACCTCACTCGCCATCTCCGGGTTCGCCGGCGGCATCTTCATGGGTCTCTCCGCGCTCGGCACCGCCATCACCCTGGGCATCTTCGGTAAAACGCCACTCACGCACTTCATTGCGATGATGTTCTACCCCATCGGCTTCATCGTCGTGATCATCGGCCGCGCGCAGCTCTTTACCGAGAACACCCTCTATCCCGTAGCACTTGTCCTCGCCGAAAAGCGGGAGTTCCTGAACACCGCCCGCCTCTGGTGTACCGTGCTCCCGGCCAATGTCCTCGGTGCCCTGGCCTTCGCTGCTCTGGCTATCCGAACCGACGCCCTGCATCCCGAGACCCAGCATGCGCTCATAGACCTGGGGCTCACCGCAGCCCATGCCTCCCCGAGCGCCGTCTTCTGGAGCGCCGTCACCGCCGGCTGGATCATCGCCACCGCCGCCTGGCTGGTCTCCGGCTCGCACTCCATCACCGGTTCGGTCATCCTTCTCTGGCTGCTCACCTTCGTCGTTGGCCTCGGCAACTTCGCTCACTGCATCGCCACCTCGGGCGAGATCCTCAGCGCCGTCCTCGCCGGCCAGCTCGCTTTGGGCTCGTACCTCTACTGGCTCTTGCTGGCCGTGGCCGGTAACGTTTGCGGTGGCGTAGTGATGGTCACCCTGCTGGAATACGGGCAGGCAATTCTGGCCCAAAAAGAACTGCCTCTCGAAGGCGAAGAGCAGAAGGCCTGAGCGACGGCCCCGGATTGATAGACTGAGATCTGCATGATCCTCCCCTTCGTCCGCGAGCTGATCGCGGACCTGGAACGCTCCCCATCCTTTGAGCGTGTGCGCCGCCACCTCGCGAGCGGCACGGGGCGGAGACGTGTATCTGGACTCACCTCCACCGCCCGCGCCCTCTACCTGCCCTATTTCACGCGCTCTGCCGAGGCGCCCGCACTCGTCCTCGTCGCCGATAACAAGGCCGCCGAAGCCCTGCACGCCACCGTGCTCGCCGCCTGCGACCTCACCGGAGCTCTCCGCCGTGAGGAGGTCCTCCGCCTCCCCGCCCATGACGTTCTCCCCTTTGAAAATCTCTCTCCGCACTCCGAAATACAGGAGGGGCGCGCCGCCACGCTCTGGAAGATCGCCAGCGGCCAGGGCCGGCTGGTGATCGCCCCCGTCGAAGCCGCCTGCATGCGCCTCTTCGGCCGCGACCACTACGCTGCCCTCGCCCTCAGCCTCCGTCGCGGCGAAGAGCACATCCCCGAGATGCTCGTGGATCACCTCGTCTCCGTCGGCTATACCCGAGTCGAGGTCGTCGACATGCCCGGCCAGGTCACCATTCGCGGCGGCATCCTAGACGTCTACGGCCCGGAGATGGAACGCCCCGTCCGCATCGACTTCTTCGGTGACGAGATCGAGTCCATCCGCCGCTTCGATCCCGAAACCCAGCGTTCCTCAAACGCTGTCGAAGAGATCCTCCTTCTTCCGCTGACTGAAACCCCTGCCACCGAAGCCCTGCTCGAGGCCATCAACGCGCGACTCACCCGCAGTGGCACGGCCGCCGGCGCCGCTCTCGAAGGCGGCGAGACCCCTGCCGAGCTGCAGACCCACGTGGCCGGGAGAAGCCGTGAAGCCACGATCTTTCCCGGCTGGGAGTTCTACGCTCCCGTCGCCGGTGCACGCTCCTCGCTGCTCGATCTCATGGGCCCGCAGACCCGCATCTTCGTCGAAGAGCCCGCCATGGTTCTCAACCAGGGGGAGCGCTGGTGGAACAAGGTTGAGCAGCGCCACGAGCGCGCCGGCATCGGCACCCTCGTCCGCGCCGAAGACCTCTACCTCTCTCCCTGGGAGCTCCAGGACCGCGTCCGCGCCTTCCCCGGCTGCGAGCTCGATCAACTCGGCGCCGTCGACGTCCTTGAAGGCGATCGCAGCGACGCCAGCGAGATTGAGTTCGCGACTCGCCCCACCCTGCGCGTGCACGGCTCCATCCCCGCCTTCGTCGACGAGCTTCGCCGCCTCATGGACAGCGAAGCCCGCGTCCTCATCGCCGCGCCCAACCAGGGCGAACTCGAACGCCTCGCCGGCCTCCTCCAGGAGTACGGCGTGCCTTATCGCATCGGCTGGCGTGCCGACGGGGGCGCATCGGCTACGGTGTACTCCGAGTCCAGCTATCTCGCCGGCGATCTCCGCACACCCGTGCTCGTTCGCGCGGCCCTCTCCAATGGCGTGCAGGTCTTGGACCTCGACCGTGCCACCGCCCGCCAGTTTGTCCTCTTCGGCGCCAACGACCTCAACGACGACGTCGACGTGCATGCCCGTCCCGTGCGCCGCTCCAAAACTGCCGCTTTCGTCTCGGACCTCCGCGATCTTGCCGTCGGCGACTTCGTCGTCCACGTCGAGCACGGCATCGCCCGCTACGACGGCCTGCGCAGCATCGATGAAAGAACCACGGCCAGCGGGAACGCCGAAGCCGGCACGCAGCTTGAGCTGATGATCCTCACCTTCGCCGACGACGCGAAGCTCTACGTCCCGCTCACCCGCCTCGATCTCATCCAGAAGTACCGGTCCACTGAAGCCGGTCCTGCCCCCCAGCTCAACAAGCTCGGCAACCCCGCCTGGTCCAAGACCAAGGCACGCGTCAAGAAGGCCATGGAGGACATGGCCGAAGAGCTCCTCAAGCTCTACGCCCAGCGCAAAGCCGCCCTCGGCACCGCCTTCTCGCCCGACAACAACATGATGCGCGAGTTCGAGGACGCCTTCGACTACAACGAGACTGACGACCAGCTCAGCGCCATCGCCGACATCAAGCGCGACATGGAATCCACGCAGCCCATGGATCGCCTCCTCTGCGGCGATGTCGGCTACGGCAAAACCGAGGTAGCCATGCGCGCCGCCTTCAAGGCCGTGCAGGACTCCAAGCAGGTTGCCGTCCTCACCCCCACCACCGTCCTCTGTTTCCAGCACTTCGAAAGCTTCAAGCGCCGCTTCGCCAACTTCCCCGTCACCGTCGAGATGCTCTCGCGCTTCCGCACCGCCAAAGAGAAGAAGGACATCATGGAGCGCGTTGCCGACGGCAAGGTCGACATCCTCATCGGCACCCACGCCCTTCTCGGCCAAGGACTCAAGTTCCAGGACCTCGGCCTGCTTGTCGTCGACGAAGAGCAGCGCTTCGGTGTCCGTCACAAGGAACGCCTCAAGCAGATGCGCGCCGCCATTGACGTGCTCTCGATGTCCGCCACGCCTATCCCGCGCACCCTGCACATGTCCCTCGTCGGACTGCGCGACATGAGCGTCATCGAAACGCCGCCCAAAGACCGCATGGCCATCCAGACGGTCGTTGCCAAATTCGACGAAAAGCTCATCCGCACTGCCGTCGAAGTCGAGCTCGAGCGCGGCGGCCAGACCTACTTCGTTTCCAATCGCGTCGAGACCATCTACGAGATGGCCGCCAAAATCCGCGAGCTCATCCCGCACGCCCGCGTCGTCGTCGGCCACGGCCAGATGCCCGAAGCCGAGCTCGAGCGCGTCATGCTCGCTTTCATGAACGGCGAATACGACGTGCTCTGCGCCACCAGCATCATCGAAAATGGCCTGGACATCTCGCGCGCCAACACCATCATCATCAACCGCGCCGACCGCCACGGCCTCTCCGAGCTCTACCAGCTCCGCGGCCGCGTCGGTCGCTCCAACCGCCGCGCCTACGCCTACCTCCTTATCCCGCCCGAGCAGCAGCTCACCGAGATCGCTCGCCGCCGCCTCGCCGCCCTCAAGGAATTCTCAGACCTCGGCGCCGGCTTCAAGATCGCCGCCCTTGACCTCGAGCTCCGCGGCGCCGGCCACATGCTCGGCGGCGAGCAGTCCGGCCACATCGAAGCCATCGGCTTCGAGCTCTACACCCAGATGCTCGAGGAAGCCGTCAGTCGCCTCAAGGGCGAAGGCCGCGAAGATCGTCCGCAGGTCACCGTAAACCTTGGCATCTCTCTGCGGATCGACGAAAGCTACATCGCCGAAGAAAACCAGCGCCTCCGCATGTACAAGCGCATCGCCGGGGCTGCCTCCGAAGCCAACCTCACCGAGGTCCGCGATGAACTGCAGGACCGCTACGGCAAGCCGCCCGAAAGCGTGCTCCATCTCCTCGCTGTCGGCGAGATCCGCCTCCTCTGCGAGCGCCTCGGCATCGCTCAGATCGAACGCAAGCGCGTCGCCATGGAAGAGCCGAAGAAGCTCGCACCTGCGCCCTCCACCAGGCCGGCTGCTCCACGCCCCGTCTCTGGGCCGTTCGCTGGCTCGCAGCCCTATACGCGCCAGTGGCAGGCTGGTACGGCTCCCCGTACCCCGCAGCCGCCGCTGGCGGGTCGTCACGGCCAGGCCCCGCAGGTCGCCTCGCTGCAGTTCTCCAGCCGCGCCGCCCTCACCCGCAACGAGAGCAATGCCACCCGCGCCGTCCGCGAAGCCGCCACACCGCGCCCCGCCAACACACCCCTCGCACAGGCCGGCAAGATGAAGCCCATGCGCGACATGCTCTTTGTCACCTTCAGCGAAAGGCTGCACGCCGCCCCCTCGGAGCCCGGCAAAGGCATCAACGTCGGCACCCTGATGAAGCTCGTCAGCCGCAACGCCAAAAATGGCGCGCAACTCACCCCGCAGGGTGTCCTTCGCTGGTCGCTCAGCAGTGGCGTCGCAGACACCGTCATCACTGAAACTCGCGACCTCCTCGCCGCCCTCGAGATCGGCGCAGCGTAGCCTCCCCCGTCGTGGCGCCGCCCTCCGTGCTAGCTTGGCCTTACCCTAAGCCTCTGCACGGAGCCCTATGCTGAACCGCCTGCGTCTCACCGCCTCTCTCGCTCTGCTCACCGTCCGCCTCTGTGCGCAGAACGCTCCGCTCTACCCCAACTACCCCAGCGAGACGCCCGCAGCCTTTCAGCAGCCCACCGCGGGCATGGACTACGACCGCCGCGACGTCATGATTCCCATGCGCGACGGGGTCAAGCTCCACACGATCATCCTCGTTCCCAAAGGCGCGAAGCGGGCCGGCATCCTCCTCACCCGCACCCCTTACAACGCGGTCGTGCTCACCACCAACACCCCCAGCACGCACCTCGCGGCCAGCCTCTGGGGCTACGACAACGCCACCGAGACCATCATCCACGGCGGCTACATCCGCGTGGTGCAGGACATCCGCGGCAAGTACGGCTCGGAGGGCGACTACGTGATGAACCGACCCCTGCGCGGGA
>DATLMQ010000025.1:0-2324 GCA_035537215.1 Acidobacteriaceae bacterium | reverse complement strand
GAGATCTTGACCCTGGCGTGATGCTGTATCTGCGGCGCAATCGGGGATGGGACGCGGACCGGCTGGAGCAGCTTGTGGACCGTGAGTCGGGCTTGCTGGGCGTCTCGGGGCTGTCGAATGATGTTCGACAGCTGCTGAAGGCGCGAGCGGAGAAGAATGCCGCGGCCACGCTGGCGCTGGAGATGTTCGCCTATGAGGCGGCGCAGGCGATTGCCCGGATGGCGGTGGCGCTCGGCGGCGTGGAGCAGCTGGTGTTTACGGGCGGCATCGGAGAGCACGCGGAGGAGCTGCGCGCGGAGATCTGCGAGCTGCTGCGCTTTCTTGGGGTACAGCTCGACGACGAGGCCAATGAGTCTGCGCGGCCGGGCTTGAACCAGGCGGGCGCGAGTGTGGAGATCCGCATTGTGCCCGCGCAGGAGGAGCGGCAGATTGCGCTGCTGACGGCGTCGCTGTGCGAGAGCTGACGCGCGGGCAGATTAGCGAAGGGCGACTTCCTTGCCGATGTGAGCGTGGTGGTGCGCACGGAAGACATAGTGGCCGATCAGCCAGCCGGCGGCCGAGCCGAGCAGCACGTCGGTGGGAAAGTGTTGCTGCGCGAGGACGCGTGTGAGGCTGACGCCGGTGGCGAGGCTGTAGGCCATGGCCTCATGCCAGGGCGAGGGATACTCGGCGGCGAAGACGGCGGCGGAGGACCAGGCGATGACGCTGTGACCGGAGATGAACGAGGAGTTGGTGCCGGCCCTGCCGACGAAGAAGTCGCCACGGCCGTTGTCGATCCCGGGACGCTCGCGCCAGGAGCTCAGCTTGACGATCTCGTCGAAGACATAGGCGTCAAGCATCGCCTGGCCGCCAAGGACGCCGGCTTCACGCATGTGGTCGTTGTGCTGAAGCTGACCGACCCCTCCGAAGATGACGGGAAGAGCGATGAAGGAATCGCGCAGGCCGTCGGAGACGGTGCCATTCGTGTTGTTGAAGTCGGGGTTGCGGCTGACCACCTGGGACATGGTGTGATGGTCGGTGGCAAGCGCTGTGGCTGTGGCGCCGGCCAGCGGCAGCAGCCACTTGAGATCGCCGGTGCGGATGTACGCGGGCGCGGTGAAGATGTGCACCTGATCGAAGAAGAAGTGCTTCGGGACGTCGCGTAAGGCGACCGGAGGATGGGGCTGATCCTGCAGTGGAAGCTCGACCGCGTTCCCGGGCGCTGCGGGGACCTCGGAGACGGCGGGGGCAGCGGAGCTCGGCTCGAGATCCAGGTGTGGGGCAGGGGCGTCGGGCAGCGGGGCGTCCTCCGGCGTGGTGAGAGCGACGAAGCTGCCGGAGCTGCTGGAGTTCGTGAGCGGCGCGGACGCACCGTCGGCCATCTGCGCGCGAGCGGGGACCGCGGACGCAAGAAGAAGGACGGCCAGATACAACTTCCATCGCGACAGCGTGCGGGCCGCAGCGGGCGGCGTGTCGAAGGTCTCGACGGACGCACTCGTCTCAGGTTGATTGTGAATCTGCCGTGAACCCGGCGATGCTGGAACTGCCTGCCAATCCTGCCAACGTACGCGCACTCACCTCTCCGATCCCAATCGTACTCAGAGTCCCGCAGGGCACATGTCCACGTCTCTGGCTGTGACGGCTGCAGCGATGCTTTGCGTTGGCTCCCGGCTGGGGAGCGGCAGCAAGATCGCATAACTCTATGCAGAGTACAGGGAGTAGACCGTATGATTCGACTATGCGGTTACCGGTACGGTCCAGGACTCTCCTAGCGGTTCTCGCGTGGGGGTTCATGCACGGGACACAGCCTGTGAGGTCACAGCTACCGTCAGCCGCCCCGCAGAGTCCGACGATCACCATAGACGAAGCGATTCGTCGCGCCGAAGCCAATGAACCGCTCTTTGCCGCGGCCGCCGCGGAAAGCCGCGCGCGACGGCTGGAGCGAACGGATGCGCGGGCCGCGTTGCTGCCCACGGCGACGTATCACAACCAGGTGATCTATACGGAGCCGAACGGAGAGGCGGACCGCATTGGACAGACTATCGGTGCGCCTTCGCCGGTGTTTATCGCCAACAATGCGGTACGTGAATATGTGAGCCAGGGAGTTTTCAGTGAGCGGCTGGGGGTGGCGCAGGTGGGAGCGATCCGGCTGGCGGATGCGGGTGCGGCTCTGGCCACCGCTGAGCTGGAGGTCGCTCGCCGTGGCCTGGTGTCCACGGTGGTCGGCCTGTACTATTCGCTGGGCGCGCAGGGGGAGAAGCTGATCGTCGCGCAACGTGCGCTGGCCGAGGCAGACCGCTTTGTGCAGGTGACCGAACAGCGCGAGAATGGCGGCGAGGCCGCGC
>DATLMQ010000024.1:0-8785 GCA_035537215.1 Acidobacteriaceae bacterium | reverse complement strand
CGATCGGTACCAGCAGCGCAAGGTAAACGATCAGCAGCCTACGCAGTCGCGTGGGGGACATCCAGAGCTCCGGTTGCTTTCCTTAAAGATACCCTGCACGCCCGGCCCGCACCGCCGCTCCATCCCGTGCCTTGCTCCACTCTCACAGAATGTACCGGCTCAGATCCTGGTTCTTCACAATTCCCGCCACCTGCTGCTGCACATACTCTCGCGATACCAGCAACACCTTCTCCGCCGCTCCCTTGTCGTTGGTCCGCTCCTGCAGCTCCGGCACAGCCCCGGGTTTGGCCCCATTGTCACCCGCAGCGGCCGCCCCACCCTTCGCCAGGTCCGGCGCCTGGAAGCTGATCTCATCCAGCACCTTCTCCATGATTGTGTGCAGCCGCCGCGCGCCGATGTTCTCCGTCGTCTCGTTCACCTCGAAGGCAAACCGCGCCATCTCTTCCAGCGCCTCCGGAGCGAACTCCAGCCTCAGTCCCTCGGTCTCCAGCAGCGCGATCGACTGCTTCGTCAGCGATGCCCGCGGCTCCGTCAGGATCCGCAGAAAATCCTCCACCGTCAGCGGCAGCAGCTCCACCCGGATTGGAAACCGTCCCTGCAGCTCTGGAATCAGGTCGCTAGGCTTCGACACATGGAACGCTCCGGCCGCGATAAACAGGATGTGATCCGTCGCCACGAACCCATACTTCGTGTTCACCGTCGTCCCTTCCACGATCGGCAGAATGTCCCTCTGCACACCCTCGCGGCTGATGTCCGGACCGTGTCCACCCTCGCGCCCGGCGATCTTGTCGATCTCGTCCAGAAACACGATCCCCGAGTCCTCCACGCGCTCCACCGCGATGCGGGTTACCTGGTCCATGTCCAGCAGCCGGCCTTCTTCTTCCTGCACCAGGTACTCAAACGCATCCGCGGCCTTCATCTGCCGCTTGCGTGTCCTCTGGCTCAGCAGTCCCGAGAGCATATCCCTCAGCCCGCCGCCCTCTAGATCCTCCGGCGGTTGATTGCTCAGGATCTCGATCTGCGGCTGTCCCCGGTCCCTGGTCTCCACCTCGACCATCCGATCGTCCAGCCGTCCCTCGCGAAACTGCTGCCGCAGCCGGTCCCTCTCCCTCTGCCGCTCTGCATCGCTCTTGGCCACGACCACCAGCACCGGTGGCGCACTCTCCTCCGGCTCCGGCCCAGCCTCCGCCGGTTTCTGCTCGCCGGTAGGCTCCACAATCTGCAGCCCCGGATTCACCGGCGCAGGGTTCGCCACCCCCTGCTGCACCAGCAGCTCCAGCAGCTTGTCCTCCGCCGCCAGCTCCGCGCGATCCTCTATCTCTTCCAGCTTCTCCTCGCGCACCATGTCGATCGAGATCTCCACCAGATCCCGCACAATCGACTCCACATCGCGCCCCACATACCCCACCTCGGTAAACTTCGAGGCCTCCACCTTCAGAAACGGTGAGTTCGTCAGCTTCGCCAGCCTCCGCGCAATCTCCGTCTTGCCCACACCCGTCGACCCGATCATCAGGATGTTCTTGGGCATCACCTCTTCGGCCAGCTCCGGCGCCAGCTTCTGCCGCCTGTACCGGTTCCGCAGCGCAATCGCCACAGCCCGCTTCGCCGCCGCCTGCCCCACCACATACTTGTCCAGCTCCGCCACAATCTCGCGTGGCGTCAGCTCTTCCAGCGACAGCGGCTGGTCCTCAGAGGTCCCGGGGAGATAGATCGCCATCTACGCGCCCGCCTTCAGCTCTTCCACCACCACGCTCTGGTTCGAATAAATACAGATATCCGCCGCGATCTTCATACTGCGCTCCACAATCTCTCGTGCCGAAAACGGCGTATTCTCCAGCAGCGCCGTGGCTGCCGCCAGCGCATAGTTCCCGCCCGACCCGATCGTCGCTATCGTGCCGTCACCCACCGGGTCCGGCTCGATCACATCCCCATCGCCCGAAAGCACAAACATCTGCTTGCCGTCGGCCACAATCAGCAGCGCCTCCAGCTGTCGCAGCAGCTTGTCCGTCCTCCACTCCTTGGCCAGCTCCACAGCCGAGCGCCCCAGGTTCCCGCCATACTGCTCCAGCTTCGCCTCAAACCGCGTGAACAGCGAAAACGCATCCGCCGTCGACCCCGCAAACCCCGCCAGCACCTTCTCCCCGTACAGCCGCCGTATCTTCCGCGCCGAGTGCTTCATCACCGTCGCCCCCAGCGTCACCTGCCCGTCCGCGGCCATCACCATCTCCGCGCCCCGCTGCACGCATAACACCGTCGTAGAGCGAACTCTTCGTCCGCCGCCCAGATCCAGCGGTCCGGGCTCCGGCAGCCGCCCGTCAAGATCCTCCCGTGTCGCCTTTCGCGACACACTCGGGTGATTGCGTTCACCGCGCGCCAGCGTCGATCCTGTCTTCAACAAGGGTCCCCTCATGAGCAACCTGAAGTATATCGCCGCCCCCCGCCGGGTTCCTTCCAGTATTCCCGTCATCGCCGCTGGCGTCGCCGCCTGCGCTATCCTCATCTCACTCGACGTGAGGCCCCTGACCCAGCATCTGATCGCGCTCCTGCATGACCACGACGTGCGCCTGTCCGGTGGTCTTGCCATCGTGGCCGCTGGCGTTGGTGTCGGCATCTGGTACACGGCCCGCATGCGCCGCCCCTCCGCCGAGGAGCTCGAGCGCCGCCGCCGCGAGCAGCTCGCCGCCGCCGGCCGCATCACCGACGGCGTTCTCATCGACGCCCGCACCCTCGGCGGCGACGAAAGCATCGACATCACCCCCGAAGTCCTCATCTACAGCTACCGTCTCGCCGGCGTCACCTACGACTGCGCCCAGGACGTCTCCATGCTCCCCGAGCGCGTCCGCGGCTGGCGCCTCGACCAGCCCCTCCAGGTCCGCTACGACCCCCGCAACCCCGGCAACAGCGTCGTCGTCGCCGAAACCTGGAGCGGCCTCTGGCAGGAACATCCCGGCCTCCTGCACCAGCACTCCGCCCGCTCCTAGGGCGCCACAGCTCTCCTTCTCTCTCCCGCGCGACCTGCGCCCATCACACCTCGGCTTACCCCCATTCATCCCCTTTGAGGCCCATGATCCCCGCTCGCTTGCTCTGCCTTGCTTTTGCCCTCGTCTTCTCCAGCACCGCCCAGGCCGAAACCGCTATTTATGGCACCGGGACCTATGAGGCGTTCGGCTTCACCGGCTCCAATTACTCCAGCGGCGGCTCCTTCAAAAAAGCCACCGGCGGCGTCAATGGCGGAGTGTTCTTCACCTTTCCGACTGAAAGCCGTTTCAAGGCGAGCATCGACGGGCGCATTCTCTACGGCGCAGGCAAAAACGGGGGTCAGGCCTACACCGGTGCCTTTCGCGTCAGTTTTGTTCCCCAGCACAACCGGCTGCGTCCTTACTTCCAAATCGGCGGCGGAGTCGCCAGCACCCAGCTCACCAGTCCGATCTGCAGCGGCTTCAGCTGCAGTATCCAGCAGCGCCGGGTCAGCAACGGCGTGGCCCAGCTGGCCTTCGGCATTGACGTCCGCGCGACCGACCACATGGACATCCGCGCCTTCGACTACGGTGCAGACGCAGGTAGCGGCACAGGCGCAGCTCACGCTGCAGCGGGCTTCCTCGATGCTGGCCTTGTCTACCACTTCCACTAGATCGCACTATCTATCGCTGGCGTACCGAACAGGCCGAGTGCGCCTTCCGCATAGTCGTTCTCTCGCCCCACCTCACCGCGAAAAGCACGGCGAGTAAACCTCCGGGTGCCCTCTTCGCGACGGTCTCATCGCCGCTAAGGTGGGCCTCGCGCCTAGCGCGACCGCCGCCGGGCCACGACGGCTCTCCGCAAGCGCGAACTCACCCAGCCCGCCCACCACCCCACACCAAATCAGCTGAAGCCGCCTGGGCGCGTGCCCAGGCCGCCCACCCGGCGGCCGCATGCAACCCCGGCGGCTTCTTTCTACTTAGATGCCGTCGCCCGCCGCCTCTGGCCTCCTTGCCCCTCCGTTGGAACTCCATATGCTCTCTCCGCGTCCAATCCGCGAGAGGGTACCCCCACGATGAATTACGTTCAACTCGGCCGCACCGGCCTTCGCGTCTCCCCGATTTGCCTCGGCATGATGACCTACGGCTCCAAAACATGGCGTGAGTGGGTTCTCGAAGAAGACGAAACCCGCCCCATCCTCCGCCAGTCCGTCGAAGCCGGCATCAACTTCTACGACACCGCCGATATCTACTCCCTCGGCGCCAGCGAAACCCTTACCGGTAAGCTCCTCCGCGAGCTCCAGCCCCGCCGCGAAGAGCTCGTCGTCGCCTCCAAGGTCTTTAATCCCATGAGCGACGACCCCAACGACCGCGGCCTCTCCCGCAAGCACATCCTCGCCTCCATCGATCGCTCCCTCCAGCGCCTCGGGATGGACTACGTCGACCTCTACCAGATCCACCGCTTCGACAAGAACACCCCCATCGAGGAGACCTGCCTCGCCCTCGACGAGGTCGTCCGCTCCGGCAAGGCCCTCTACATCGGCGCCTCCAGCATGTACGCCTGGCAGTTCCAGAAGATGCTGCAGTTCCAGAAAGAAAACAATCTCGCCCGCTTCGTCACCATGCAGAACCACTACAACCTGGTCTACCGCGAAGAAGAGCGCGAGATGATTCCGCTCTGCCTCGATGCCGGCATCGGCCTCATCCCCTGGAGCCCGCTCGCCCGCGGCTTCCTCACCGGCTCCCGCAAGCGCGAAGACTTCGACCCCCAGCAGAAGAAGGTCATCGGCGGCGAAACCGTCCGCGCCCGCACCGACGAGTTCGGCCAGGGCCTCTACTACCGCGAAGCCGACTTCGACATTGTCGATCGCGTCCTCGAGATCGCTTCCGCCCGCGGCGTCAAACCCGCGCAGGTCGCCCTCGCCTGGATTGTCGCCAAACCCGGAGTCTCCGCCCCTATCATCGGCGCCAGCAAGCCCGGCCATCTCGACGATGCCCTCGCCGCCCTCGACCTCAAGCTCTCCCCGGACGAGATCGCCCGCCTCGAAGCGCTCTACGAGCCCCACCCCATCCTCGGCCACAGCTACTAGTCCAGGCCTCATAACTCCCTCAAAAGACGCAGAACGCGCCCGGTACAGCGTGATTCGCAAGCAGATTCTGCTTGCTACACTCGCTGTACTTTCGCGCTTTAAGGGAGCTCTAATCCACCCTGCTCACGCAGGTTAGAGAACGCTTCCTTTGGGCCCACCACAATTGCCCCTCGCGTGCTCTGTTCGGTCTTGTGTCTCATTCCCGTACAGAACCCGCCCCAGGCAGACAGGGTCTCCGCTTGCCGTTGAGCTGGTTCGCAAGCCTCGTTTCCTCCCGCGCTCTCGCCCGTCCCCACACCGGACAGCCGCCGCGCCCCGCGCCTTCCCTCGCGCTCGCGCTCCTCTGCGCCCTCGCTCTCCCCTCGCCCTCCGCGCGAGCTCAATCCCCCGCGGACCCCGCCTCCACCCTCGGCGACGCCGCTGCCGCCCACGCCCGCGCCCGCAGCTTCCTTGCCGGCCGCGCCACCCCGCAGCGCTCCAGCCCCGCCGCCGCCCTCTCCACCGCCCAATCCGAGCACGACCTCCTGCTCACCCGCCAGTCCATCCGCCCCCACACCACCGCGTCGCTCAGCGCCCCTTGGCAGCCCCTCGGCCCCGGCTCCGTCGTCTCTGCCCGCTACGGCAAACTCACCGGCCGCATCACCGCCATCGCCCTTGACCCCAACGACACCTCCGGCAACACCGCCTATCTCGGCACCACCGGCGGCGGCGTCTGGAAGTCCACCAACGCGGCCGGCCCCCTCGCCTCGGCCAGCTTCGTCCCCCTCACCGACACCCTTCCCGTCTTCAGCGCCTCCGCCGGCAGCAGCACCATCCCCTCGCTCTCCATCGGCGCCCTCGCCGTCCAGCCCGCCCCCAACCCCGTCGTCCTCGCCGGCACCGGCGACCCCAACGACTCCACCGACTCCCTCTACGGCCAGGGTCTGCTCCGCTCCACCGACGCCGGCCTCACCTGGACCCTCGTCACCGGCTCCAAGGACGGCACCGCCGGCAACCACTCCTTTATCGGCCTCTCCACCGCCGGCATCGCCTTCAGCACCGCCAACCCCTCGCTCGTCGTCGCCGCTCTCTCCACCTCCCCCCAGTCCGCCATCGTCGACGCCGCCACCGTCGCCTCCATCCCCGGTCTCTTCTACTCCGCCGACTCCGGCCTCACCTGGCACATGAGCACCCTCTACGACGGCGCCCAGGTCGTCCAGCAGCCCCAGTCCGTCGGCACCGGAGGCATCGGCAACCCCGCCACCTCCGTCGTCTGGAACCCCCAGCGCGGCCGCTTCTTCGCCGCCGTCCGCAGCCACGGCTACTACAGCTCGGCCGACGGCATCACCTGGACCCGCCTCTCCGCCCAGCCCGGCCCCAACCTCTCCTCCGCCAACTGCCCCGTCGGCGCCAACGGCCAGGGCAGCGCCAACTGCCCCATCTTCCGCGGCGCCCTCGCCGTCCAGCCCTCCACCGGCGACCTCTACGCCCTCACCGTCGACTTCGCCGACCTCGACCAGGGCCTCTGGCAGGACCTCTGCGCCGCCGGCTCCAACGGCGCCTGCGCCTCCAACACCCCCGCCTGGGCCAACCGCCTCGACAACGCCGCCCTCGAAGTCGGCTCCGGCTCCACCGCCATCGCCCAGGGCGACTACGACCTCGCCCTTGCCGCCGCTCCCACCCCCTCCGGCGGCACCCTCCTCCTCGCCGGCACCGTCGACCTCTTCCGCTGCGTCCTCGCCCCCGGCTCCGCCAGCTGCTCCCTCCGCAACACCACCAACTCCCTCAACGGCTGCAACGCCCCCGCCGCCGTCGCTCCCGCGCAGCACGCCATTGCCGCCACCCTCACCGGCGCCGGCACGCCCCTCGTCCTCCTCGGCAACGACGGCGGCCTCTGGCGCTCCCTCGACGGCGTCGCCCAGACCGGCCCCCCCTGCGCCTCCTCCGACTCCCAGCACTTCGACAACCTCAACGCCGCCATCGGCTCCGGCGGCTCCCTCGCCGAAATCGTCGGCTTCGCCCAGGGCAATTCCTCTGACCCCGCCGCCGCCGATACCCTCCTCGTCGGCCTCGGCAGCAACGGCTCCGCCGCCACCGCCTCCGCCAGCTCCTTCAACCCCTGGCCTCAGCTCTCCTCCGGCGAAGGCGGCTTCCCGCTCCTCGACCCCACCAATCCCTCCACCTGGATCCTCGCCGTCGGCGCCGGCGTCAACCTCAAGCCCTGCCCCAATGGCGCCTCCTGCACCTCCACCGACTTCCTCCCTCCCGCCACCGTCGGCGAGCCCGAAGTCAGCAACGACACCGCCCTCCTCGATCCCCCCTCCCTCCTCGACCCCCTCCAGCCCTCGAACGTTCTCCTCGGCACCTGCCGCGTCTGGCGCGGTCCCATCTCCTCCGGCTCCACCTGGAGCTCCGCCAACGCCATCAGCCGCGCCTTCGACGGCAGCGCCACCCCTTGCACCTCCAACTCCTCCATGGTCCGCTCCGTCGCCGCCGGCGGTCCGCTCGCTCCCTCCGGCAACCCCCAGAACGCCGGCTCCTCCGTCCTCTACGCCGGGATGGCCGGCCTGCTCGACGGCGGAGGCTCCGTCCCCGGACACCTCTTCGTCACCACCGCCGGAGCCTCCGCCTCCCCCTCCACCGTCTGGCTCGACGCCTCGCTCAGCTCCGTCACCAACGACCTCTCCACCAGCCACCAGTTCAACCCCGACGGCTTCGACATCTCCTCCATCGCCGTCGACCCCCACGACACCACCGGCGCCACCGTCTACGCCTCCGTCATGGGCTTCGGCTCCGTCCCCCACCTCTACCGCTCCACCGACTTCGGCTCCCACTGGACCCGCATCAGCGCCAACCTCCCCAGCGCCCCCGCCAATGCCGTCGTCGTCGACCCCAACGACGCCAACACCGTCTACGTCGCCCTCGATACCGGCGTCTATGTCACCGACGCCGTCACCACCTGCGCCTCCGGCAACTGCTGGAGCGTCCTCGGCACCGGCCTTCCCAACGCCCCCGTCACCACCCTCCAGGCCGGCACCGCCATCCCTACAGGAGACGGCCGCCGCGGCATGCTCCGCGCCGGTACCTACGGCCGCGGCCTCTGGCAGACGCCGCTTCTCACCGCCATCGGCACCACCCAGGCGGCCATCACACTCTCCGCGGCAAGCCTCACCTTCGGCCCTCAGCAGGTCGCCTCGGAAAGCGACGCCCAGGTCCTCACCGTCACCAGCACCGGCACCGCTCCCGTCACACTCGGCACGCCCGTCATCGCCGGCGACTTCGTCGAGTCCGACACCTGCGCCGGTCACACCGTCGCCGTCGGCAGCTCCTGCACCATCTCGGTCCGCTTCGCTCCCACCCAGACCGGTGCTCGCTCCGGCCAGCTGACCGTCTACGCCAACATCCCCGGCGGCCAGGCCACCGTGTCTCTCTCCGGCTCCGCCACAGCTCCGGCCTCGGTCATCCTCACCCCGCTCAACCTCTCCTTCCCCTCCACGGTGGTGAACCAGACCGCGGCCTCCCAGATCGTCACCGTCGCCAACACCGGCGACAACCCCGCCACCATCTCCAGCAAGTCCGTCACCGGCGACTTCAGCATCGCCGCCAGCACCTGCGGCCCCACCCTCCTCCCCCAGACCGCCTGCTCGCTTGCCATCAGCTTCACTCCCTCCACCAACGGCGTCCGCTCCGGCACCCTCACCGTCGTCGACAGCGTCGGCACCCAGGTGGCCCAGCTCAGTGGCACCGGCAACTCCCCCG